>USCF01000021.1 GCA_900553115.1 uncultured Alphaproteobacteria bacterium | reverse complement strand
ATATAACCGGTTTTAAAGAAAAAGAGCCTTTTTTCAAAGCAAAAGCAGCTTCAGAAAATTCTGGAACCATAGCTTCAGCAGTAAAATAGCCTAAATCAGCCTGATCTTTTGAGTATTGTTTAGCCAAATCATCAAATTTAGCAGATTTTTTATTCAATTTAGCAATAATTTCTTCTGCCAATTTTTCATCGTCAACCAAAATATGTTTAGCTTTAATTTCTTTTTCGCTCTTAAAGTTTGCAACATATTCATCATATACTTTTTTAACTTCGGCATCGGTTACTTTTTGAGCCAATTGCTGGTCAATATAAACTTTGCGAGCCAAATCTTCTTGCATAGCAGCCAATTCTTTTTGATATTCCGGCGATGCTTGAACATTTGCAGCTGTTGCAGCTTGCAAAGCTAATTTGCTATTAACCATAACGTCAAGAGCGCGGCCATAAAATTCATCAAAAGAAACTTGAGCTTTAATTTGCGGTGTTTGTTCGTAAGCTTCTTTAATTTCGGCAACAGTGATTTGCTCACCGTTTACCACAGCGGCGATACCGTTGTTTCTTTCTGCGTATACTTTATAAGTAAAAGCGCCTGCCAACATAACCACAACAGCGGCAGTGGTGGCAAAAACATATTTTTTCTGCATAAATTCCTCCTAAAATAAACAAATCGTTAATATCATATATACAATATAAATAAAATTCAAAGGATTTTTTGCCTATGGTTTATAACTTTTGCGCAGGGGCTTGACTTTATAATATAATCAAACTAAATGTATTTTGAAACAATATATTATAAGGAACTTCTATGTTAGGAAAAATTGCCCGTAAAATTTTTGGCAGCGCCAATGACCGCTTTGTTAAAAAATTATATAAAATCGTAAACCAAATCAATGCGTTAGAACCTAATTTCATCAAATTATCCGATGAAGAATTGAAAGCAAAAACCGATGAATATCGCAATCGTTTGAAAAACGGCGAAACACTTGATGATATTTTGCCGGAAGCTTTTGCTACCGTACGCGAGGCCTCTAAACGCGTTATGGGACAACGCCACTATGATGTACAGCTGATAGGCGGTATTGTTTTGCACAAAGGCATGATTGCCGAAATGAAAACCGGTGAGGGTAAAACTTTGGTTGCTACTCTGGCCGCATATTTGAATGCTCTTGAGGGCAAAGGCGTGCATGTGGTGACGGTTAATGACTATTTGGCAAAACGTGATGCTGAGTGGATGGGCAAAATTTATCGCTTTTTAGGTTTGACTGTTGACTATATTATTCACGGCAAAAATGATAATGAACGCCGTATGGCTTATAATTCGGACATAGTATATGCAACTAACAACGAGCTTGGTTTTGACTACTTGCGCGATAATATGAAGTTTAGCTTATATGAACGGGTACAACGCGATTTTAATTTTGCTATTGTCGATGAAGTGGATTCAATTTTGATTGATGAGGCCAGAACTCCGTTGATTATTTCGGGAGAAGCAGAAGATTCTTCGGCCACATATATAAGTGTTTCTAATTTGATGTCGCAGTTGGTTCCGGAAGATTATGAAAAAGATGAAAAGCAAAAAAATGTGACTCTGACCGAAGCTGGTATGGAGCATGTTGAAAAATTGCTGCGTGAAGCCGGATTGATTAAAGACGGTTCTTTGTATGATATTGGCAATGTTGGCTTAGTGCAGCACGTTAATAATGCTTTGCGCGCACATGAGATGTTTCAAAAAGACGTGGATTATATTGTTAAAGACGGCAAAGTAGTCATTGTTGATGAATTTACCGGCCGTATTATGGAAGGACGTCGTTTCAGCGATGGCTTACATCAGGCTTTGGAGGCAAAAGAGGGAGTTAAAATTCAATCAGAAAATCAGACTTTAGCCTCTATTACTTTCCAAAATTATTTCCGTTTATATCCAAAATTATCTGGTATGACAGGTACGGCTATGACCGAAGAAACTGAATTTTGTGATATTTATAATTTGGTTTGTGTGGAAATTCCGACAAATAAACCGGTACAGCGTCAGGATTTGCATGATGAGATATATCGTACCGAGGGTGAAAAATATCGTGCTATCATTAACACGATTTTAGATTGCCACCGTCGCGGACAGCCGGTTTTGGTGGGTACAACCTCAGTGGAAAAATCAGAAGTTGTGGCTAATTTGTTACATAAAGCGGCGCCGGATTTGCATTTTGAAGTTTTGAATGCGCGTTATCATGAGCGTGAGGCTGCCATTGTGGCGCAAGCCGGTGTTTCTGGTGCGGTGACTATTGCCACCAATATGGCAGGCCGCGGTACTGATATTCAGCTTGGCGGTAATCCGGAAATGAAATTGCAAGAAATGCTTAAAGGTGATGAAACACCGGAGCAGATTGCAGAGCTGAAACAAAAAATAGAAGCTGAAGTTGCTGCGGATAAAGAAAAAGTTTTGGCAGCCGGCGGTTTGTATATTTTGGGTACTGAACGTCACGAAAGCCGTCGTATTGATAATCAGCTGCGCGGTCGTGCCGGTCGTCAGGGTGATCCTGGTACTTCTAAGTTTTTCCTTTCTATGCAAGATGATTTAATGCGTATTTTCGGTTCAGAAAAAATGTCTAATGTTTTGCAGCGTTTAGGACTTCCGGAAGGAGAGGCTCTTGTTCACCCATGGATTAGCAAGGCTTTGGAAAAAGCTCAGCAAAAAGTGGAAGAGCGTAACTTTGACATTCGTAAAAACTTGCTGAAATATGACAATGTTATGAATGAACAGCGTAAAATTATTTATGAACAACGTCGTGAAATTATGGAAAGCGAAGACTTGTCTGACACCATTAAAGATATGCGCGATGAATATTTAAGCGGTATTATTGACGCGCATGTTCCTTATGGCACTGGAGCTTCAGAATGGGATAAAGAAAGCTTGAAACAAGATTTGTCGGCGGCTACAGGTTTTGTTTTGCCAATTACTAATTGGTGCAACGAACCGGAATTGGACAGCGAAGGTCTGAAAGAAAAAATCTTACAGGAAGTTGATGGCCGTATGATGGAAAGAGAGGCTTCTTTGCCGGCTGATGCTGTGAAAATGGTGCAAAAAAGCATTTTCTTGCAAGTGCTGGATCAATTATGGAAAGATCACATTGCGACATTGGATTTGATGCGTCATACTATTGTGCTGCGCGCTTATGGCCAGAAAGATCCGCTGAATGAGTATAAAAAAGAGGCGTTTAATATGTTTTCACGGATGCTGGATATTTTAAAACAGCGCGTGACAGTGGTTATTTGCCATACTGTAATTCAAACAGATTCGCAAGAGCAAATGCAGAAGGCGATGGATAAAGAACAAAATCGTCCGATGTCAGCCGTGCATGAAGGAGATGAACCGTTGAAACCGATGGATCCGTCATTGTTTGTGGGTGTATCAAGAAATGATCCTTGTCCATGCGGAAGCGGTAAAAAATTTAAGCATTGTCATGGAAGAATTGTGGAATAAATGATGAATAAACCCAAGAAAGATTTAAATGCTAACGAGCAGTTAATTCTTAAAAAAGAAAAAGAACGCGCCAGACAAAGGCTTGAACAAAAGATTAGAGAGTTTATTATTCTTCTTTTTGTTTTAGCCGTTTTTGTCGGCGGCGGAAGCTATTTTCTTTCTGAGTTTATTTCAAATCGCTATGAAGATTTACAATACATAAAAAAACTAAACAGAACGACTCTGGAAATTTCTCAACTTATTGACAATATCCGCAATGCTTATCTTTTACATACAGATGAACCGGCGCAGAATTTGGATAATTTGATAAAAATGGGAGCGATTCCGGAGCGTTTAGTTCATAAAGACAGAAAAGGTCAATATTTATTGAATCCGTTTGGCGGTAAAATAGAGATTGTTCCGTCGTATGTTATTTATAATAAGGCCGGAACATTGTCGTCGCCAACCTTCAAAATGTCTTATCAAGGACTTTCCAGAAGAGCGTGCATTGATTTAGCAATGCTTGATTGGGGAGATAGTCTGAAAGGTCTTTTAGCTGTGGCTATAGGCAGTGTTGACGCTCGTACAGGTGAAGACAGCGCCCTTGAAGAAATTGATGAAACTCCGGAGCAGAAAAAAGCAAAGGAGCAAAAAGCTGCCGGCGATAATACGTTTTTTAGGAGTCCAAGAATGCAATATCAAATGAATGTGGCCAGACCTAATGATAAATTTATGCCGACACCGTTTAGTCAAGGTTCGGCAGAATCCGGCTGTTTTTGTGGTTACAAAGATTGTTCTTTTGCGTTGCATTATGCTATTTTTAGTGTCGGCGATGATAAATAGGTGAAAATTTGCAAGTTTATGCAAAATTTTATGCTTAAAAAGAGTCAATAAGCATAAAATTTGTATTGTAATGTCAGCGAAATAAAATATACTTATCTAGGTTAATTTTAATTTTGGGACGTTACAAATGTTAGATATAAAATTTATTGCCGATAATACGGAATGGGTAAAGAAAAGCTTGGGCCGTAAAGGCTTTCCGGCTGAAAAAGTTGATGAACTTTTGGAAACATATTATAGTTTGAACAAACTTAAAACATCTTCACAAGCCTTGGCTGAAGAAAAAAATAAGTTAAGTAATTCAATAAAATCAGCATCTAATGAAGAACGTCCAGCGATTATTGCAAAAAGTAAAGCTGTCGGAGAGGAACTTAAAGCAGAACAAGAAAAGCTGGCGGCTTTGCAAGTTCAGTTTGATGATATGATTTTAAGAATGCCAAACTATCCTAGCGAAGATAGTCCGGACGGACCTGATGATAGCTACAATGTTGTCCGCCGTCGTGTTGGCGAAATTCCTCATTTTGATTTTACACCGCGTGACCATGTGGAATTGATGGAAATTAACGACTGGAGCGAAATGGAACGTATTGCCAAAGTTTCTGGTTCTCGTACTTATGCCATTAAAAATGATTTGGCTCAGTTGGAATTGGCTATTCATATGCTGGTAATGGATAAATTGCGGGCTGCAGGTTTTACGTTGTTGACAGTACCGGCAATTTCTAAGGAAAAACCGTTATATAATCAAGGATATTTGCCTTTTGCCCGTGATGAAATTTATTATATGCCGGCTGACGATTTGTATTTGTCAGGCACAGCTGAGTTGATTTTGAACTCTTTGCGCGCCGATGAATTGCTGACAGAAGCAGATTTGCCTGTTTTATACGCCGGATTTTCTCCATGTTTCCGCCGTGAGGCCGGTGCTGCCGGAAAAGATACCCGGGGTTTGGTTCGTGTACATCAATTTTTCAAAACCGAGCAGTTTGTTATTTGTAAAAATGATTTGGCAGAAAGTGAAAAATGGCATCAAATTTTGCTTAAAAATTCAGAGGAAATTTTGCAGGATTTAGAATTGCCTTATCAGGTTTTGGAAGTTTGCACCGGCGATATGGGTGCGCCAAAATATCGCCAATATGATTTGGAGGCTTGGGTGCCGTCGCAAAATTGCTATCGTGAAACACACTCTTGCTCTAATATTACAGATTGGCAGGCTCGCCGCACAAATTTACGCTACCGCGACAATGCTGACGGTAAAGTAAAATATTGTCATACATTGAATAACACCGGTATTGCCACTCCTCGTGCTTTGGTTCCGTTTATTGAAAATCACCAGCAAGCAGATGGAACTGTCCGCATACCGGAAAAATTGCAGCCGTATTTGGGCGGTAAAAAATTCATTGGCAAGAATGCTAAATAATGCAAGAAAACGTTGCTAAAATACTTGATTTTATGCGCGCCATGGAGCGCGTGTGTCTGGTTGAGCGTGATACGCTGATGACAGATGGAAAACCTGAAACCGATGCCGCGCATATTTTCAAGTTAGCATTTTTAGTGATGCTGGTTTATCCGTATTTGCAAAAAAAATATAACTACACAAAACTGTTGGAATTAGCCTTGGTTCATGATATTGCTGAAGGAATAACAGGTGATTGTCCGCGTTCGGCGCAAGTCGCTCATCCGGAACTCAGACTAGAAAAGGAGCAGCGGGAACAAAAGGCGATGGAGCAATATAAAAATATGCTGCCGTATCCCTTAAATGAACATATTTTTGCACTATTTTGCGAATATGAAGAGCGGAAAACACCAGAGGCAAAATTAGTTTCTGTGCTTGATAAAATGGAAGCAAATTTACAGGCAAATCGATTTGGCGACGGTGATATTCGTTATTGGAGCGACTGTGAAAACGGTGAGGAATACTATAAAATAGCCACAGCCAAAAAACAGCTTGTTTCTGAACTAAAAGAAGATGTTCTGTCAGAATTGGAACAAAGTATAATTTCATTAACTTTGGAGAATATGGCAAAATGCAAAATCAAGGTGTGTCAATAGATAAATTACAGGTTGCCGCGTTTGATTGGGATAATACGCTGGCTTGCAGCCGCGAAGCTTTAGTTTATTCTATTAACCAAATTTTGCCGTTATATAACTTGCCTGATTGGGACGTGGTTAAACAGCAGAGAAATCGCAATCTTTCTTTTCGAGATAATTTTCCGCGGATATTTGGCGTTCAAGCCGAGGAGGCGTATGAAAGATATCGGATAGTGTATAAAAATAATGCTAAACGTTTTTTGAAAAGACCGGATAAAGCGCAAGATGTTTTATTGCTGTTGAAACAACATAAAGTTAAAATTGCGATTGTTTCTAATAAAGACCGTGAGCTTTTTGATTTTGAAATGCCATTTTTATACGATAGTTCTCTTTTTGATGCGGTTGTTTGCGGTCATGAGGCGCAAAAAGATAAGCCTTATCCAGAACAGCTGGAATTTGCCGTAAAAGGGTTAATCGATGAAATAAACTCAGATAAAGTCTGGATGGTTGGTGACAGCCCTATGGATAGTATGTGCGCTTTGTCAGCCGGCGCAAAAGCCATTAGAATCGGTAAGCCGATTTGGGGCGCGGACGATAATGATAAAAATTCGGATATTTTATTTATTGACGATTTCAAAATGTTTTGGCAGATGTTAAAGGAACAAAACAGATGAGGTCACGGACTAAATATTTGATTAAAAATTTGGCGGTTAAAGCTTTATGGCTGATGTTTGGCGGATTTGTTATTTGGGCCAATATTGTCAAACTGCGTAATAATGATTATTCCAATTATGAAAAAGTGATTGACTATGGCCGCATAAAAGATGAAGATAAATTGATAAGACCGGCGATAGCCGCAATTTTTTATCAGGGAAAAAGTGATAAGAGATATTCTCTTTCTACCTATTTTAATCATAGCGCAAATTATAAAAAGCAAAATGTACGTATGGTCGTGGTACCTAAAAATTTGGCCTCGTATAATGCGGAGGTGGTAGAAAAACTTTATGAAGAACTTCGCAATAACAATAAAATAGAAAAAGTTTTGTTGGTTTATGATAAAGATAGCAAGAGCGATGTTAAAGCACATAAAAAAATGCTGCTGCAGATTATGGATGTGCAAAGTGTAGATGAAAGTCCAATTTCTCAAAATAATCTGAAAGAAGAAAAATCAATAGACGCTTATTTGTCAGAGGCTAAAAGGTTGGTGGTGTTTTTGGCTGATTTGGATAAGGGGTTGAATGACGAAAACAGTGATTTTTTGGTTGGCGAGGCGGTTTATTTTGCGCAAAAATATTTTTATCAGATGAATGTTTTTTATATTATAGACACTCAATTGGATAAGGCTTTAGATAAGGACTATGGAACGTTGTATCCGCTGGAAACAATGAAAGATGAACCATTGCTGACAAAACAAAAACGCAACTTAGAAAGGTATAAACGTCATTATTGGCATGTGTTAAGCAATTATTTTGAGCTGAATATGTTGCAAGTTATGCATCATAAACAAATTATCATGCCTTCGCATATTGATGAAAACTATCGTTTGTTTGACCGCGGACGGTTGGTGCTGAAAGCTTTTGATGATAATTATGTTGAGATTTTTGAAAAGGCGGAAATGCAGGAAAATAAAGGAATCGCATTCCTTTTGGCACATGCAACGCAAAAATTGGTTGATAGCGGTAAGGCAAAAAATGCTAAATATTTTAAAATATATCTTTTGACTGATTTAGAAAAAGTAAAACCAGCGGCAGATACCATGCTGATGAGTTATTTGGAACAAGATGACGGAATTTTTGCCGAGTATAAAGACAAATCAGCCTTATTGGTGGCAGATGACCGTCCGGATAATCCTGAAGATTTGTCATTAGTTGTGCGGCAAAAAGCAAATATTCCTGATGATGTTTCGGATGCAAAAATAGATTATTATAGATTTAAAACGGTGGAGATGAATTATGGAGATTAACGGTTTCAAACTTAAATATACAACCGAGGAATTGTCGGAAAAAGTTAATAAGCAAATGCGTCAGATTGTTTTGATTGATAAAAATAATCCGGCGTATGAAGCTTTGGCTGACGGCGATAAAAAGGCATTGGGATATTTGGCCAAAGCGGCGCGGATTATGAATAATGTAGCGCTTGAAATGGATAATCCTTTTAATTTAGCGAAAAAAAAAGCATTAGAGACCGCGGCGGCAGAAAGCGAACAGGCTCGCTTGGCTTTGCAACTGTTTAATTCATTGAATGGCGTTGCCGGTTACAATGGTATAGATAAAGAGCCGATAGAAATTTTTGAAGGAATACATCTGCAATCTGGCTGCAATTTTTATCCAGAAAATATGACAGCTGCAGAATTGGCTGAAATTATCACCTCTATGCTTGATGCCGGTCAAGAAAATGAAGTAAGAAAAATTTTAAGCGCCCGCACAATGGTTCGCCGCAACGGAAATTTTTTGAAGGCTATAGATTATACCGAATATTTTGCTTCGGAGTTTTCGGAAATAGCCAATGAAATTGAATGTGCGGCTCATTTTGCCACCGATGAACTGTTTAAAGATTATTTAGGCTGGCAGGCTCAGGCTTTTTTGCAGAACAATGAAGAGATGGATATTTTAGCCGATAAGCATTGGGCAAAAATGCAGGAAACTCCACTGGAATTTACAATAAGCCGTGAAAATTATGAAGATAAGTTAACACCGACTTTGTTTGATAACAAAAATCTCGCCACTCGTTTAGCACAGCATAATATTGCTCCGGTGCCAAAAGATATGCTTGGCGTGCGGGTAGGTATTGTAAATAAGCAAGGTACAGACTTGTTGCTGAAGTTTAAAGATGAAATGTTAAAACTTGCGGCTTTAATGCCAAAAGCAAATATGTATACGCAAAATGTCGGCGGTGATTCTGGTTTGAAACAAACAATGGTTGATGTTGATTTAACTATGTTGAGCGGAGATTATGCAATGTGCCGCGGCGGAATTACTTTGGCTCAGAATCTGCCTAATAATGATAAACCGGCCTTAAAGCGTGGCGGCGGACGTCGTAATGTTTATCATCGGCAAATACGTCAGTGTGGGGACAAAGATAAAACCGCTCAAATTCTAAAAGGTTTGGTTGCCGAAAATTTGCATAAATATTATAACGAAGAAGCGGACCATTTATTTACGATTGGACACGAAAATGGACATTCTTTGGGGCCTGATAGTTCGTATCAAACTGCTCTAGGCGTTTATCAGCATATTATAGAAGAACACAAGGCAAATTTGATATCAGCGACAATGATGCCCGAATATGTAAAAGATGGAATCATTACCGCGGAACAGCTTCAACAAATTTATACCACTTGGGTGGTTAAGCGGCATTTGATGAATGCTTTTCCTTCTAGCGGCGAAGCTCATAGAGTAGCTGATTTAATAGAGTATAATTATCTTATGGCGCATAAGGCTATTTCTTTTGATGAGGACAAAAAACTGCATATTAACTTTGAACTAATGCCGACGGTATGTAAAAAAATGCTAGAAGATATTATTGATGTGCAGCTGTCAAAATCTCCTGAAACCGCAAGACAATATGTCGAAAAATGGAATTCATGGGGAGAATTAGCACAATATGTTTCTGATTTTAAGCTTAAATTAGGGATTAAACCGTATATTAAACTTGTAACATATTTTTAAGGGATAAAATACATGTGGTCGATGTTAAAAAAACTTGGAGCCGGAGAGTATTCTTTGAAAATTACTTTTTGGCTGTTTGGTTTGTTTGGAATGATGTTCTTTACTATTGTCACGCACATTACGCATAGCAGCGCTCTTAGATGGGTTTGTCCTTATGGACGTGCATGTTTTAATAGCGTGGTTTTATATATACTTAGAAATGCGCCTGTACTGATGACATCTTCGGGGCGGATATCTTCTTTTGTGCCGCATTTATTAGCAAGCGCTTTATTTGTAAGTTATTTTATAATTTTAATACGCGGATTATGGAAATGTTCTGATTCATATGAAGGATCAAAATTTTGGTCATATTCAGCTAAGTTACTGATAATCTGTTTAGGCTTTTTGAGCCTCAAATCCATCATCTAGGAGGTAGCAATGAGACTCGTTTTAAGTTGTTTAATCTGTTTGTTTTTATTATCGGCTTGTAAAGGTTTTGTGGCCGGAGAGATAAGTCCGGAGCGCAAGCGTCTTTATGAGCGCAACAATAATCAGGAATACTGTGATCAGAATCCGGAGAGGTGTGTTAATAATATTCCTTGGTAACTTAAGAGAGTAGGGAAACTCGTCTAATGGTCTACTACTTTTAACTTTTTGTGCTTGTGTACCATTTTGTACACGGCGCAAAAAAGTTAATGCGTATTAGCCTCATTATCCGAGTTTCTGAGAGTTAGTGCCGGTTGCAGTAAAAGCAGCCGGTTTTTCTTATGTACTAGTTTGTACACTGCGAAAAAATCTTACTTCGCATTAAGCTCATTATCCGAGT
>USCF01000020.1 GCA_900553115.1 uncultured Alphaproteobacteria bacterium | reverse complement strand
GTAAAAATGGTAAAAAAAAGGCGGTATCCAGCAAATATGAGTAACACTATGCAGGCGGCTAAAATAGAATTTCTAGTTTGTAATGCGAGTTCGCTAAAGTAAAAATGAATTACAGAATACACGGCAATAACAATAAAAGCGGCGGCGGCAAGCTGTTTCAGCATAGAAGTTGCTTGATATTTTAAAATATCAAAGATTTGCTTTTTTAACTTTACCGGCGGAACATATGGTGTATTAAGTGTATCATCAAAAGCATTGTTGTCGGTATTATCTGGCTTTGTGGCTTCGGTTTCGTAATCTCCGCTATCATTTTTGTGCAAAAAAGAAAAAGTTTGTTTTTGGCGTAAATCTTCTTTGTATTGTTGCAATTTGCAATTTAGCTGATTGATTTGATTTTGTGTGTTTTGAATAAGCTTTTCAAGATGTTCTTTTTCTAAGTCTTTTAGTTTATGGTCATATTCTTTTCTGGATTTTGCTTCCGACAAAGTTGAATAGGCTTCGTTTATCTTTTTGAATTTTTCTTCAAATTCTTGTTGGTTGTCGGTTGTGCTGATATCTGGATGATATTTTTTAGCCAACGCATGATAAGCCGCTTTTATTTCTGCAGAAGAGGCATCTTTTTTTATTTCTAAAATATCATAAAACGTAACAAATTCATCCATAAGCCGAATATTAAAAGGATTTATATAAAAGTCCAGCAAAAAAAGAAACAAGCTGAACGATTTCGGTTCAGCTTGCTAAAAAAAATATCAGACAATTAATTTATCTATTTTCTATCGCCCATAATTCTCATTAAATAGATAAACAGGTTGATAAAATCCAAATAAAGACTCATTGCACCGGCAATAGCTTTGCGCGACATATTGTCATTGCTATCTGCTGAATAATACATATTTTTAATTTTTTGTACGTCATAGGCAGTCAAAACAGTGAAAACTAACACGGCAATGTATGAAATGGCAAAATATAAACCGCTGCTTTTCAAAAAGATATTGACGATGCTGGCGATGATTATCCCCCAGAGTCCCATAATCATAAAAGAGCCGATTTTAGTTAAATCTTTTTTGGTGGTGTAACCCAATAGACTCATGCCGCCAAAGGTTGCCGCTGTGATTAAAAATACGCGGACAATACTATTGCTGGTATAAAGCAGACCAACATTGGCCAGTGACATACCCATAACCACAGAAAAAGCCCAAAACATAATTTGCGCTGCAGAGAGGCTACCTTTGCTTAAAATTGCATTGAAGGCAAAAATCATGGCCAGAGGAGCCAAAGAAATAATCCATCCAAAAGCTGAAAGCGAGATTGTTTGGGTAGCTTGGTCAATATTAAACATCCACGAAATTACAGAAGTGTACAAAGTCACATAAGCTGCAAGTGCGGTGATAACCAAGCCAACACCCATATAATTAAAGACTTTAATCATATATTGGCGTAAACCTTCGTCCACGCGTTCAATAGCTGATTTGCGAACAATTTGTCCTGATTCTAACATTTAAAATTCCTCCTTAGTTTATTATCTACACTAAAATATAAGGTGAATTTTTTTGAAAATCAATAAATATTGCGGATAAACGGAAAACTCTTGGCTTTTTCTAAAAATACTGCTATAGGCAATGTAGGAGATATAAAAATGTATAGTCAGCGTTTTCAGCAGTTTATAGATATGTGGCGCAAAGATTTTGCCATTGAGCGCAGTATGAATGAAAAAGTATGTTTGGACAGAGATGGCAATCCGATTCCTTGGTATACGTATCCGGCGATTGAATATTTGTCGCAGTTTGATTATAGTCAAAAGAAAATTTTTGAATTTGGCACGGGCTATTCGTCTATGTATTGGGCTAAACGCGCGCAAAAGGTTATCAGTATAGAAGACAAGCCGGAATGGTTTGAAAAATTTTCTGCCGAGTTTAGCGCGCCCAATTGGCAAATGCACTATTGCGATGAAAAACAAGGCTATGAAGATATGATTTTTGCTGACGGCGAAAAATATGATGTGATTGTGGTAGACGGCAAACGCCGCGCCGAGTGTGCAGCCAACGCGGTCAAAGCTCTGGCAAGCGGGGGATTGATAATTTTGGACGACAGCGACCGGATTAACACCAGCTTGGAATATTTTAACGCTGTAAAATATTTACGCGAGGCCAATTTATTGCAAGTGGATTTTTATGGCTTTTGCCCGATGAACAACTATACAAAAACCACGTCGCTGTTTTTTTCCCGTGATTTTGATTTTAAGTCGCAGTATGAAGTGCAGCCGATAAACGGCTGGGGCAATATCTGGTCTATGAGCCGCAAAGAACGCAAAGGCTTTTTCAAAAAACAAGACTATCCGCTGGCGGAAGAAAAAGAAGATAAATAGGAACTGGATTATATTGAAAATGGTGTAAAATCGTGAGGCGGAGTTTTCAAGCTCCGCCCTTTGATGTTATTATTCAAAATATTATCCGATTCGCTGAATAATTTTTTGAGCAATATCTAAATAAGCCTGACTATACGGACTATTTGGTGCAGAAACTACAATCGGCGTGCCTTTGTCGGCGTTTTGGCGGATTGCCATATCCAATGGAATTTCTCCCAAAAAGGTTTCGCTCATTTTTTCAGCTGTTTGCTTAGCTCCCTCGTGTCCGAAAATATCCGAACGAGCTCCGCAGCAAGGACAAATAAAATAGCTCATGTTTTCAATAATTCCCAAAATCGGCGTACCGGTTTTTTTGAACATATTCACGCCTTTAATAGCGTCTATCAGAGCAATGTCTTGCGGGGTGGAAACAATAACAACGCCGTCCATTTCCACGCGCTGAGATAAAGTAATTTGAATGTCGCCTGTTCCCGGCGGCATATCAATAACCATAATATCAATTTCGCCCCAATTAGTCTGCGTCATCAGCTGTTCCAAAGCACTGCTGATTTTTACGCCGCGCCAAATTATCGGGGTGTCGCGGCTGATTAACGAGCCGATTGAAATAGATTTTATGTTGTATGTTTCAAACGGATTAAAGGTTTTCCCGTCGTCAGAAAGCAGTGGCTGTCCTTCATAGCCAAGCATTGTCGGAATTGATGGACCGTAAATATCCGCGTCGACCAAAGCTACTTTTTTCCCTTTTTGTGCCAAGGCTAAAGCTAGGTTTACCGAGGTGGTTGATTTGCCAACACCGCCTTTTCCCGAGGCTACACCTATAATTTTTTTCACTGTTGGCAGCTGCCATTTTTCAATAGCGTTGGTGCCGAGATTAGCATTTTTATCTTCCACAAACACAATGGATATTTTTTTATCTGGTAGAGCGGCGGCAAGAACTTGCTTCAACTCTGCAGTCATAGCAGCATTTTCTGCCAAATTTTTAAACTCTAAAATCAAGCGGTTACCAATTTCTTTCAGATTTGCCAAATTCTCAATCGGATAAAATTGTTGACAGATTTTTTTGATTTCTTCCGGTGTCATTATTATCTCCATAATGTGGATATTCATTGTTCATTAATTGTTTTTATCTAATATGTAGGTTATCTTATTGCAAGAATTATTTAAAATAAAAGGAAAAACAATGGTAAAAAAAATAAATCCTTGGGATAACAGCGGCGATGAAGATGGCTGGTCTTTGGGCGGAGAAATGTTTAAGAAAAACAAAATTGTGGATTTTACTAAGATTGCCAAAATGCAAGGGTCAAAAGACAACTTTGGCGGCTATTTCAAAGGTGCTTTGCTTTTGTTGGCGCTCATATGGATGTCTTCGGGATTCTATCAGGTGCAGCCTAGCGAACAAGGCGTGATTTTACGCTTTGGCCGCTATGTTGATACTACGGACGCTGGTTTGCATTATCATTTGCCGTATCCGATTGAAGATGTGATAAAAGTGAATGTGACGCAAGAACGCAGTATCAATCTTGGTTCGGCTGAAAATCGCGACTATCGCAACAATGCGTTTACGGAAAGCCATATGCTGACCGGTGATGAAAATATTGTGGATATAAACTTGACTATTGTTTGGAAAATTAAAGACGCAAAGGATTATTTGTTTAATATGCGCAGTCCGGACGCCACAGTGAGTGTGGCGGCGCAATCTGTGTTGCGTGAAATTGTCGGACAATCAGAAATGCAGCCGATTATCACAGGCGATCGCGGCAAAGTTGAAGACGATACCAAAGATGAATTACAACATGTTTTAGATGAGTTTGGCGCCGGAATTCAAATTGTGCGCGTAAAACTGCAAAAGGCTGATCCCCCAAGAGAAGTTGTTGATGCATTTAATGAAGTGCAGCGCGCCAAAGCCGATATGGAACGTTTCAAAAACGAGGCTGAGGCTTACCGTAATGAGGTTTTGCCAAAAGCACGCGGTAAAGCAGCGCAAGTTTTGCAAGATGCAGAGGCTTATAAAGCGACAATGATTAACAAAGCGCAAGGTGAGGCGGATAGATTCGCATCGGTATATGCAGCCTACAAGTCAGGAAAAGAAGTAACCATAAAGAAAATGTACTTGGAAGCAATGGAAGATGTTTTGCAAAAGTCGAATAAAGTGATTGTCGACCCGTCGCAAAAAGGCAATTTATTGCCGATTTTACAGCTGAATACCCCGCAAACGCAAACAAAGGATTAAGAAAATGAGTTTATTTAAAGCGCAGTTTTATATTTTTCTGGGATTGGTCGCTCTGGGGTTAGTCAAGAGTTCGGCCTATATTGTCTATCAGCCTGAACAGGCAATTGTTTTGCAATTTGGTAAGCCAATACGATTGATAACTGAAGCGGGACTAAAATTTAAAGTGCCTCTTATCCAAAATGTGGTGTTTTATGACTCTCGCCTGCTCAATCTGGATCCACCGGCTCAAGAGGTGGTTTTGAATGATAAAAAACGTTTGGATGTAGACAGCTTTACTCGTTATCAAATTGTTGACCCGCTTAAATTTTATAAAACCGTAAAAACAGAAACACAGGCGCGTAGCAAATTGGAAGAAATTGTCAATTCGTCATTGCGAAAAGTTTTGGGACGAGTGACTTTGACTGAATTGTTGTCGCAGCAACGTACGCAAATTATGGCTGATATAAGCAAAACAGTAAAAAAAGATGCGGAAGCCATTGGCGTGAGTGTGGCCGATGTGCGGATTCGTCGTGCCGATTTGCCTATGGAGGTTATGCAAGCCATTAACGAGCGGATGAAAACCGAACGCCAGCGTGACGCTAAAGAATTTCGAGCTAAAGGTCAGCAAAAAGCTCAAAACATTCGTGCCACCGCGGATAAGGAAGCCGCAATTATAGTGGCAGAAGCAGAAAAACAATCACAGATACTGCGAGGCGAAGGAGATAAAGAATCAGTGGCTATTTGGAATAAGACTGTGGGACAAGACGTGGATTTCTATGAGTTTTACCGCAGTTTGGAAGCTTATCGCAAATCGCTGGGAGATAATGAAACTTCTTTGGTGCTTTCTCCGGATTCTCAGTTTTTCAAATATTTCAATACAACTTTGAGAAAGTAGAAATATGCTTAAATTTTGGAGTGTTTTTGTTTTGGGGCTAATATTGGCGTTGCCGTTGCGGGCAGAGCAGCGCTTGCTGGAAGATGTTATTGAGGAAGTTAATCCCTCCGTTGTAAGCATCGCTGTTGATGTTAGTGATGACGAACAAGCACTTGGTGCCGGCATTATTATCAGCGCCGCCGGTTATGTGGTGACAAATGCGCATGTAATGGAAAACGCCAAAAAAATCACACTTCAACTCCCAAACGGCGAAACCTTTGCCGCAAATTTAGTAGGGGTTGATGAAAAAACGGATATTGCTTTACTTAAAGTCAAAAATCCCATTAATCTCGAAGCAGGGCATTTCGGCGATTCGGACGCAATCAGGGTCGGTAATCAGGTTTTTGCTATTGGCAATCCTTTTGGATTGGGCAATAGCGTGTCTTTGGGAATTATTTCGGCTAAAGAACGTGATATAGATAAAGGACCTTATGACAACTTTTTGCAGACTGACGCTGCTATCAATCAAGGAAATTCCGGCGGGCCGCTTTTCAATATGGACGGCAAAATCATTGGTATGAGCACGGCTATTTTCTCGGAAGACGGTAAAAACGTTGGAGTAGGCTTTGCTACGCCGTCAAATGTGGTCAAATGGGTTGTCAGCCAATTAAAACAAAATGGTAAGGTGATTCGCGGTTGGCTAGGTATGAGCGTGCAAAAAGTTTTCACCAAAGATGATACCAATAGTGAGGCTTTGATTGTTTCCGCTATGGAAGAAAATTCACCGGCGGCAAAAGCCGGATTAAAGGTTGGGGATAAAATTTTGAGTTTTGGTCAGGTTAGCTTAAAAAATCCGCGCTTGTTTTCTTATGAAATATCAAAACTTGCGCCGGATACGGAAATACAGGCAACCATCGTTCGAGATGCTCAAACAATTGAAACAAAAATCATAGTTGCTAGAGCTCCGGAAGAGCCAAAAGTTTTATCTAAAGATAATTTTGCCGAAATGAGAAGCTTTGAAGAGCTTGGACTGGATAAATATAAAATCGGGAAGGCAGTTTTGTTTGAAACTCTAGGTATTTCGGCCTATTATGAAGAAACAACAAAAGAATTGGCCATAACGGCGGTGAAAAATGATTCTGAGGCTGAAAACAAGGGGATAAAAATGGGCGATCGCATTGTTATGGTGAACGATAAACCTATTTTCGGCGTTGAAGATATGAAAGTCAAAATAAAGCAGCCGGTTGACGGAAAAATTAAACTGCAGCTAAAAGACAGCGACGGCTCGTATAATGTTTATTTGAATGTGAAAGCGGCGCTATGAGCAGAGTAGATTTTTATCATTTACAAAAAAAAACATTGGAAGACGTTTTACCTCTTTTGCTGCAAAAAGCTTATGGCACCGGCAAACGTGTCAAAATAAAAGTGGGAACAGAAGAGAGAGTAGAGTTTCTGAATTCTTTGCTTTGGACCTTTAATGATGAAAGTTTTTTACCGCATGGCTCCAAAAAAGACGGTTTTGCCGAGCAGCAGCCAATTTGGCTCGCGGCGGATTCTGAAAATCCAAACAAAGCTAAGTTTTTGTTTTTGGTTGACGGAGCAGAGGAAAGTCCGGCCGCAATAGAACAATACGAACGTGTGTTTAATATTTTTGACGGCAATTCTGAAGAAGCTTTACAGCAGGCACGACGCTTGTGGAAAGAGTATAAAAACGCCGGCAATGAAGTTTATTATTGGCAGCAAAGTTCTGCAGGCAAATGGGAACAAAAAGCCTGAAAAAGAGCATAAAACCCAAAAAAATCTTGAATTTTAGGGCAAAAATTCTATTATTCTGAAAAGAATTAAAAAAGGAGACTATCGTGACGGAAAATAAAGATATTGAAGTGGCAAAACAAACCATAGACCGTGAAGTAGAGGCTTTAAAAGCTATGGAAAACGAGCTGGATGGTACTTTGACCACAGCGGTTGACGTTTTACAAAAAACAAAAGGACGCGTGATTGTTACCGGTATGGGAAAATCAGGCCATATTGGCCGTAAAATGGCTGCGACTTTTGCTTCTACCGGAACGCCGTCTTTCTTTTTGCACCCAGGCGAGGCCAGTCACGGCGATTTGGGCATGATAACGGCAGATGATACGGTGCTTGCGATTTCCAACAGCGGTGAGTCAAAAGAATTGTCCGATATTTTGGTATATTGCCGCCGTTTTGGTGTGCCGTTGATTGCTATTACAAAAAATCCGGAAAGTTCATTGGGTAAAAACAGCGATTATGTTTTGAAACTGCCAACCAGTCGCGAGGCTTGTCCTTTGGGTTTGGCGCCGACATCTTCCACAACTGCTACTTTGGTTATGGGCGATATTTTGGCGGCGGATTTAATGGTGCGCCGCGGTTTTACCGAAGATGATTTCCATTTGCGTCACCCAGGCGGAAAACTTGGTTCTGTTTTGCGCCATGTTTCTGATGTTATGCATACTGGCGAGGAAATGCCGCTGGTTAAAGACAACGCTATTATGCAGGATGCTTTAATTAAAATGTCAGAAAAAATGTTGGGCTGTGTTGGCATCGTCAATGATAACGGCGATTTAATCGGAATAATTACCGATGGTGATTTGCGCCGCTGGATGTCGCCGGATTTGATCACGGAAAAAGTTTCAAAAGTTATGACCAAAAATCCAAAAACGATTGCGCCTGACGCTTTAATTGCCGAAGCTGTTAATGTGATGAACAACACCGGACGCGGAATTACCAATTTGTTTGTGGTTAAAGGTACAAAACCGGTTGGAGTTATCCATATTCACGATTGTTTAAAGGCTGGAGTTAGCTGATTAATGTTTGACTCGCGCAAAATTGATGATTATTTCAACGGAAAGCGGCAGCTTGACGAAATTAAATATAACAATAAACCGCAAACTTCCAGATGGCTGCGTTTCGTTAAGTTAGGTTTTCCTTGCGTCGCCGCCGCTATTTTGGGTGTTATGCTGGTAATGCCTAACATAAAAAAAAGTATCGATTTGCAAAACAACGTGACTATGCCGCGTAAAAATGAAATGGAAAAGCTGCATATAGAGCAAACTGTTTATCATACCACGGATTCGAAAAACAGGGTTGGAACTGTTACCGCAGACAGTGTTGACGAAGTTGCTCCAGGTTCTAAAGAAGTTAAAATAAACAGTCCTAAAGGCGAAATACCAACGGATAACGGTATGATTAAAATTAATGCTGTCGAAGGTTATTTTAATCAAGAAAAAAATATGCTGCGCTTAAATGGACACGTAAATGCAATTGATGAAAGCGGCACCGTTGTTCGCACTGAAGAAGTTGTTTATGACTTTGATGCCGAACATGGTTATAATAATGAACGCGTCAACGCCGAGGGAGATTGGGGTGATTTAGAAGCGTCCGCTTTTGAATATTTCAAGCAAGATAATATTTTGGTTTTGAAAGGCAAACATGTTGTTACCACTTCACAAGGTACGCTGACTGCCGAAAAAGAAACCCGTTATTTTCAAAACAAGCGCGAGAGCGTTTCAGTTGGCAATGTTGTTGTGCGGCAAGGCGACAATATTTTATATGCCGATACGGTTAAAGCTTTTTATTCTCAAAAAAATGAACTGGAAAAGGCCGAGGCCGTGGGGCATGTGCGGATTATCACGCCAAAAGGCAAAGCTTATGGCGATAAAGGCGTTTATAATCCCAAAACGGCAAAGGTTCAGCTCACAGGAAAAGTTAAGTTGGAGCAGCAAGGAAATGTTATCAACGGAAATATGGCTGAAACAGATTTAAACACACAAATAAGCCGAATCACCGGAAATAAAAAAACAGGCGGCCGGATATCCGGTACGTTTTACAGCAAAAGGAAAACGGAAAATGGTAAAAAATCAGACAAATGAAACCGAAGAGCTGGAAATTTTCAATATCGGTAAAAAATATAAAAAACGTACGGTGCTGAAAAATGTGTCGCTGCACGTCAAAAAAGGCGAGGCGGTTGGTTTGCTTGGCCCTAATGGCGCCGGTAAAACCACTTGCTTTTATTGCGTTACCGGCTTGATTACACCTGATTACGGCGATGTTTATATCGGTGGGCAGGATATAACCGATATGCCGATGTATAAACGCGCCCGCATGGGTATTGGCTATTTGCCGCAAGAAGCTTCTATTTTTAGAACTCTGAGCGTTGAGGATAATATTAAAGCCATTTTGCAAATTGTTATAGATGATGAAAATCAGCGTGAAGACATGCTTGAAGAATTGCTAAATGAATTTTCTATTGCCCACCTGCGCAAATCTCCGGCTTTGGCACTATCCGGCGGTGAACGCCGTCGTTTGGAAATTGCCCGCGCGTTGGCTAGTAAACCAAGTTTTATTTTGCTGGACGAACCTTTAGCCGGTATTGACCCTATTGCCGTTGGAGAAATCCGTACCTTGGTGTCGCAGTTGAAAAACCGCGGTTTGGGCGTGCTTATTACCGATCACAATGTACGAGAGACCTTGGATATTATTGATAGAGCGTATATTTTACACGGTGGAACAGTTTTGATGGAGGGAACTCCGGACGAGATTGTGGCAAATGAAGAAGTACGCAAAGTATATTTGGGCGATAATTTCTCACTATAAAAAAGTATGTTGTTTACTTTTGCTTAAACAGTGTTATACTATAAAACAGTTACAAAAGGCGATTGTGCCGAAATAATTAACAAATGAGGTAAATCATGAAAATTACATTAACAGGAAAACAAGTAGATATTAGCGACAGACTGCGTAACCGTGTTGAAGAAGCTGTTGAAAATGCCGTAAACAAGTATTTTAACGCTCCAATCAGCTGCAGTGTAGCTTTTTCTAAAGATGGCGAAGATTTTAGAGCAGAAGTTACTGTTCATCCGGCTAAAAACATTGTTTTGAAAGGTACAGGCGTTGCCGCAGATCCTTATTCTGCTTTTGATAATGCTAATGAACATATCGCTACTCGTTTGCGCCGTCAAAAAACAAAATTGAATGACCACAAAGGTAAAACCGGTATTGTGGAAATGGCTCATGCTGCTGTTTTCCCTGTTAAAGAAACCGAAGATGAAATGAGCATTGACGAATCTGCTCCTTTAACCATTGCCGAAACCGATGCTAACATCAAACTTTGCACTGTGGGCGAAGCAGTTATGTATATGGATTTGGCCGATGAAAACGCTTTGATGTTCCGTAACAGCGCCAACAACCGCATCAGTATGGTATATCGTCGCAAAGATGGTAACATCGGTTGGGTTGAACCTGCAGAATAATTTTTTACTAAAAGGGATAAAAAATGGGAATATCAGATATCTTGTCAGAAGACATGGTGTTGGCTCATGTTGAAGCCGAGAGCAAGCGTAATATGCTTGAACAGTTATCAAAATTTGTTGCTGAAAAAGAAAACATTGATGAAAATTCTGTTTTTGAAGCAATATTAGAACGTGAAAACTTGGGTTCAACCGGCTATGGCGATGGTGTTGCTTTCCCTCACGCCCGAATTGAAGGCTTAGATAAAGTTATTGCTGTTTTTGCCCGTTTGAATAAAGGCGTAGATTATGAAGCTTTGGATTCGCATCCGGTGGATTTGATAGCGTTTTTATTGTTACTTGAAATTATTTGCG
>USCF01000019.1 GCA_900553115.1 uncultured Alphaproteobacteria bacterium | reverse complement strand
TCCCGCAGCCGCGCGGCGCAAGGATTGTATCCGGCGGTTGATCCGCTGGCGTCTTCGTCAAATATGCTGACGCCGCTGATTGTGGGCGAGCGGCACTATAAAGTTGCAGTGGCCGTACGTAAATGCTTGGCTGAATATGAAGAACTAAAAGACATTATCGCCATGCTGGGATTTGACGAGCTGCCGGAACATGACCAACAGACTGTTCTGACTGCGCGTAAATTGGAGCGTTTTTTGACGCAGCCGTTTTACACTACCTATCAGTTTACCGGTATGGAAGGGCGTTCGGTAGATTTGCAAAAGACCATAGAAGGTTGTGAACGTATACTTTCCGGTGAATTTAATTATCTCTCGGAAAATGACTTTTTTATGGTCGGCGATATTGATGAGGTTATTGCCAAGACCAGAGATAAAAAAGAAGCGTATGAAAAAGCAATGTCTGAGGAGAATGTCTGATGCAGCTGACGGTTTGTTCGCCCATGGGTACGGTTTTGCAGACAGAGGCCTTGAAAGTTACGTTTGAAACACTGAACGGCTTTTATACCTTAATGCCGAAACACGTGGATTTTGTGGCGGCGATGAAACCGAACATAGTGCGATATACCGATGAAAACAATAATGAGAGTTATGTGGCTTGTCACCGCGGTATTGTGGTAAAAAAAGGAAAAAACGTGACTATGAGTGTGCAAAACGCCGTAGTAAGTAAATCGCTGGAGAGTCTTTCGGCAGTTATTGAAAATGACTTCAAAGAAAATGAAGAGCGCCGCAAAGAACTCAATTTGGCAATGGCCCGTTTGGAACTTGGTTTGGTGCGCGGGTTCAGTAAGCTCAAAGGAGATGAAAATGGCTGATGATTTTGATGATACCGCTGAAAAAGAAATCCGCAACACTCTGCTTCATAAGGCTCAGCAGCTAAAAGTCCGCAGGCAGCAGCGTTGGAGTGCCGATTTTGGTATGATTGCCTCGCTGGGCGGCGTGATTATTGTGCCGATTTTATTGGGGGTGTTTGGCGGCGGTTGGCTGGATACGCATTTTCCGGTAGATTTTTCTTGGCGTTTGAGCCTGCTGTTTTTAGGCTTTGTCTGGGGATTGATAAATGCTTATTATTGGCTGAAAATAGAAGATGAAAAAATCAGGCGTAATGAGAAAAAACAAAATGATTTAACAAGGGAGAAAGAAAATGAGCGCTGATTCTTATTTGATGCAAATGTGGCAGCAAATGGCGCTTTGGCAACTGTGGGCGGCGCCGATTTGCGGCGTGATTGTTGGTGCGATTTATTTTCAGAGCCTGCGTTGGAGTTTGAATCATTTGGGCGATACAAAGCATAAAATTCGTTTGTTTGCCGGTGTGGCGCTGTTGCGTATTTTGTTGTTTTTTGGGGTGTTGGTATTGATAGCTCAGCACAATCCGGTGGTGGTTTTATTGTATGTTTTGGCCTTTTTCGTGACTAAAATGTTGATAGTGGTGCGTGAAAAAAGCCGGATAATTAAGTTTGACGAGGAGCAAAAAAACGATGGCGCTGTTTGAGTTTGATTTTTCTCGTTGGTGGGATATACCTTTGGTCGGACGGCAAATAGGGTTGGATAGCTATGATAAGATTGTTCTGTTTAAAATCGGCGATATGAGCATAAATGTGACAATATTTAACAGCTGGCTGGTAATTGCTTTGATTGTTTTATGCTGTCGTTTGGCTACAAGAAACTTGTCATACGAGCGAAAAGCCTCACGGCTGCAAGTGGCGTTGGAAGCGCTTGTATTGTGGTTGCAAAAAGAGGCAAACGAAATAAGCGGTTCTAAAACAAATCAATATTTGGGATTGGCCATGGGGTTGTTCTGCTTTATTTTGGTCTGTAATTTGCTGACGGTTATTCCGTGGTTCCGCGCGCCGACAGCATCTCTCAGCACCACAATGGCGTTGGCGGCGGTCGTGTTTTTAGCCATACCGTATTTTTCGGTTAAAAATGCCGGCTTAAAAGGATATTTGAAAAAATTTATAGAACCAATGCCTTTAATGCTGCCAATGAATGTTTTTAGTGAATTTTTTTCAAGTTTTGCCATGGGGCTGCGTTTGTTTGGCAATATGCTGAGCGGGGTGATGTTTGTCAGTATTCTAAGCGCTTTTATTCCGCTGATTGCGCCGCTTAGTATGCAAAGTTTGGGGCTTTTAACCGGTTCAATTCAGGCGTATATTTTTGCTTTGCTGGCGGTGGTATATTCATCGAGCGTGCAGGGTGAGATTGTGCCGGAAAATAATTTATCAAATTTAGAAAAAGGAGAAAAATAATGGATGCAATTACTTTAATCGGAGCGTTTTCGGTTTTTGGAGCTTGTATATGCATGGGTATAGGCAGTATCGGCTCGGCTTTGGGCGAAGGACGCGTTGCCGCCTCGGCTTTGACGGCTATGGCGCAGCAGCCTGATGAATCCAGCCGTATCCGCAGTACAATGTTTGTGGCGATTGCCATGGTGGAAACCACTGCTTTGTATGCTTTGCTGATTGCGTTTTTGGTGCTGTATGCAAATCCGTTTTGGAATTATGCAATCGCACAGGCTCAATAGTTATATTTTAGGAAAAGTTTATGAGTATTGATTTATTCACATTTTTTGCTCAGATATTTAATTTGCTGTTGCTGCTGTATTTGCTGCGCCGGTTTTTATATTTACCGGTGTTGAAAGCGGTGGACGAGCGGCAGAAATTTATTGAACGTGAGCTGAAAAAAGCAGCTTCTTCACATAAAGAGGCGCTGCGTCTGGAGGCCGAATGCAAGCAAAAAATGGCGGAAATTGATGCGCAGAAACAAGAAATTTTGAGCCAGACAAAAGCTGAAGCAGCTGTTTTGGCCGAAAAATTGGCAAACGAGGCAAAAACACAATTTGAGGTGGATAAAAAGCAATGGAAAAAACGTTTGGCAGCCGAGCAAAAAACGTTTGAGCTGGCAATGCAAAATTTGATTTTGGAACATTTCAGCAAATTGGCTGACGGCGCACTAAAACAAATGGCCGATGTTTCGCTTAATGATTTGATGATTGATAAACTTAAAGAAAAAATCATCGCTTTGCCTGTGCGTAAAAAACAAGAGTTTGCCGCCGCTTATCAAAATAAAAAACAGTTGATTGTTCGTTCGGCGCAAAAAATTTCGGCGGAACAAAAGCAAAAAATCAAAGAGTTTTTGCAAAGTCAATTAGGTTTGCTTGAAGAAACAAAGTTCAAATTTGAAATTGATAAAAAGCTGGTTTGCGGTGTGGCTTTGCAGGCCGATGAACAGCTGATTGACTGGAATTTGACCGCCTATATGAACGAGTTTCAAAAAAATATGCAAAACGATGTGCAGCAACTGGTAAACAAAGGATAAAAGATGATAAAAACAGACAAGACATTTGCCGCCATAGAGCAGGGAATAGAGCAAACAAAAGCTGAACTGAAAACAGAAGAAGTCAGTGTTATTCATTCTATTTCGGCCGGTACGGCGATTGTTAAAGGTTTGGCTAAGGCGCAGATGGAAGAGCTGCTTGAATTTCCTAACGGTGTGTGGGGAATGGTTCAGACTTTGGCAAAAGATGCGGTCGGCGTGGTGTTTTTAGACAGTCCCGACAGTTTGAAAGCCGGTGACAGAGTGCGCCGCAGCGGTCGTGTTTTAGATGTGCCTGTCGGCGAGGGATTGTTGGGGCGAGTCATAAATCCGTTGGGCAAACCTTTAGACGGCAAAGGACCGATAGCCTACAGCGAGCGCCGCGCTTTGGAAATGGAAGCCTATCCGATTATGGATAGAGCGCCGGTGGAAGAACCTTTGCAAACAGGTATTAAAGCTGTTGACGCGTTTACGCCAATCGGGCGCGGACAGCGAGAGCTTATTTTGGGCGATAGGCAGACCGGTAAAACGGCGATTGCCGTTGATACGATTATCAATCAAAAGCAAACCGGAGTTATCTGTATTTATTGTGCTATAGGGCAGCGAAATTCCGCCGTGGCTTCGGTTATTGCCGATTTGGAAAAATACGGAGTGATGGAGCAAACAATCGTTGTTGCTGCTGCCGCCAATGACACAGCCGGAATGCAATATGCGGCGCCGTATGCGGCGACTTCTATCGGCGAATATTTTATGGCGCAGGGCAAAGATGTGTTGGTGGTGTATGATGATTTGACCAATCACGCCAGAGCCTATCGCGAAATGTCGCTGTTGTTGCGCCGTCCGCCTGGACGAGAGGCTTTCCCGGGGGATATTTTCTATATTCACTCTCGTTTGCTGGAGCGGTCAACCCATTTGCGTGCGGAATTGGGCGGAGGTTCGCTGACTTCGCTACCGATTGTTTCGACCGAAGCCGGAAATATATCGGCCTATATTCCGACCAATATTATTTCCATCACGGACGGACAGATTTATTTGGCGGCAAATTTATATCAAAAAGGTATTATGCCGGCAATAGACACCGGACGTTCGGTTTCTCGTGTGGGAGGCGATGCGCAGCTGCCGGCGTACAAATCTTTGATTGGTCCGCTGAAACTGTTTTATTCTCAGTTTGAAGAACTGGAATCGTTTACCAAATTCGGCACACAGCTTGATAAGGAAACTAAAAAGCGTATCAATCGCGGGCGAGCAATCCGTGCCGTGTTGGAGCAAAGCCGTTTTGAACCGCTGACCGCGCCGGAGCAGATTGCCGTGTTTATGGCGACTAACGCCGGTTTGTTTGACGGACTAACGACCGAGGAGAATAAAGAGGCGCAAAAAATTGTGCGCGAGGTTTTGCAAACCCAATTTTCGGCTGAAGTGACAGATATTTGGGCTCGAAAGAAGTTAGCCGCCGAAACGCAAGAAAAAATGCTTTTGGCTTTCGAAGCAGCCTTGCAGCGTGAGGGGATAAAGTCTGATGACGATTGAGGCATTGAAAAAGCGGATTAAGGTTACGGAAGATTTGCGTGAGATAGTCGGCACAATGAAAGCGCTGTCTTCGGTCAGTATTTTGCAATATGAACAAGCAAATACGGCGCTGGCGCAATATCGCCGCAACCTTAAAGACGCTTTTCATGCTCTGATTAAACAAGGCGGTCTGCCAAAAAATGAGGTAAAAACAGCTCAAAACCGGCAGTTGGTTATTTTAATCGGCACCGATAACGGTATGGTTGGCAAGTTTAATAAAGAAATTTTGGATAAAGCTAAAGCTGATTTAAAAAAACAGGGCGTTCCCTTAAAAAATACTTTGTTTTTGACCGTGGGTAAAAGAATTGGCGGATTAGCCATGCAAAGCAACCTAAAACTTTATGCAAAATATGCTGTCGCTAATTCGGTGAAAATGGTTAATACCATTGCCGAAACCGTGATTATGAAAATTGACGAGGCAACGCGTAAAGAACACATTACAGGTGTTTGTGTTTGGTATCATAAGCGCAATAAAAATGAGCCGGTGAGCGTGCAAAAACAACAGATTATTCCGTTTGATTTTGCCGCTTATCAAAAGCTGAAAGACAAGCCGTGGGGAACAAACAATATTCCGTTGATTCCGATTGAGCGCAAAAAAATGTTTGCCGCCTTGCTGAATGAATATTTGACTATCGCTTTGGCCAGTCAGCTTAATTATTCGCTGGCGGCGGAGCATTATACGCGGATGACCAATATGCAAAACGCTGAAAAAAATATTGATGAGAGTTTGGAACAGATGAATTTGGAATATCAGCAAGAGCGGCAAGAAAATATTACCGATGAGCTGATAGATGTTATTTCCGGCGCCGAAGCGGTGAAATAGGAGTATCAAAGGGCAGAGAAAACTAACAGAAAATAAAAAAAGCGGGGTTGTTTTGTACAACCTCGCTTTTAATAAATTCGGATAAAATTTATTTGTCAAAGCCTCGCGGCGGACGGCGGTTTACATTGCCGTTGGGCGAATGTTTGGCCGCGGCAGCAGCTTTGGCTTGAGCTTTGGCGCGAGCTTTTTCTGCTCCTTTACAATGACATTCTTCGCCGTTAATTAACTCTTTGGTGCAATAGGCGCAATAAATTTTGCCATTTGCCATAACCGTAAAATTTGTATCCATAATAAATAATTTTAAGTATTAATAATATAAAACATACCGCTTATGTAGCAGAGTTTGACAATTTTGTCAATATAAAGCTGTAGGTTTGTATCAATTTATTAGCTGATAGGTGAAATCAAACCACCTGAAAAGGTGGTTTGATAATATGAATATCATTATAGAAACGATTTTATAACCTTTGTGCAAGTCTTAAAAAGCTTTCCGGCTATATTGCAGCTTGCCTATTGGTTTGAAAGCGGTGGAATATTGATTTGGGCAATATATCCTGGGCGAATCCGTTTGCTGCTGTAGTGCATATTGCCGGTTTCTATCAAATAGCGCTCACGATGTGTCCATTGCGCCGCTGTGGCAAAAAAGTCTTTGCCGGTTACCTCTTGGTTGCGCGGATTCATAATATAGAGCACACAGCCTTGATGAGGTTCTACCAAACCGCAGCGGCTGCGTCCAACCGGAACATCAGAGTTGATAACAACACCTTCCAGACCTTTTTTAGCTGTTTCTTGCGAAGAAAATAAGGTTGCTCCCATTATTGAGCCAAAGAGCAGGCATAAAATGAGCATGAGCAAAACACTTTTGTTTTTTAAAAGTTCGGCAATGGTTTCCGGTTCTTGCTGCGGTATAAAATCTTCGTCGGTGACAAAACGGATATTTTCGGCTGAACCGTTGTTTGAATAATAGTTTTCTTGCTCTTCTTCAGTGGTTGTTAAAGCGGCAGGTGAAATTTTTTCGGGAACGCCATAGGTGGCCGGCTGATTTTCCGGCAGACGCGGACGCTTAATCTTTCTGATTTTGCGAGGTGCATTATTAAATTGATTTTCTTCCATTGCTATCTCCCTTAAATTCTATTTTTTATATTTTCATTTGTTCTCAATGTTCTGACCAAACGCGGAACCATAAAGATGATTGTTTCAGATTTAGGACTTTGAATGCCAAACAATTCATTAGGCAAACCAATAATCATAAAGTTTTCGCCAAGTTTGTTGCGGATTTTGAATTGTGTTACTTGTCCATTGGTTTCTTCAAGTGTGATATCCGAAAAAATTTCATTTTTCTTTTCTACCGAGGCTTTGGCTAAAATAGACATGCCATAGGCGTTGGAATCCGGTTTGCTGCATTTACCAATATCAAAACGCGAAAGCCACAAATTTGGTACAATAAATTTACCCTCAGAAACAGTTTCTACGCGAGCTTGATTGCCCAAAAAATGCTGTAGTTTTTCTATTGAAATATCGTTGGTGGTGGTCAAAACTCGGCCAATAACACCAGTTTGCGCCGTGGTAATTGAACCAAAGTCAAAGGCGTTCAGCAAATCTTTCCATTCTATATCTTTTTGTGAGTTATAAGGATACAGGCGGAAAATACTGACATCATAGGCAATAAGCGTAGGGCTGTTTTCAAATGATTTTATCAGCTCTTGAATTTTGTTACGGGTTTCAATATCGGCATCAAAAGTGATGGAATAGTCGGCCCAGTTGGTGACAATGTTGGTGATTCCGGCACCGCGGATAACGTCTAGCAAACCTAAAATAATCGGGCGGGAAGGCGGCGTATACAGAGTCATATTGACACGGCGGCTGAGTGTTAGTATTTTGTCTTTGGCGTTGTAAGTGGTGTAAATGTCAGCTGAATCCGCTATCATTTTTATCACCTCCGAAAATTCACCTTTCAAATCTTCGGCCGAAATGCTGGTATATGGACCATCGGCGGAAGAAACTCGGATATTTGCCTCTTTAGTCAATTTTACCAAAGCTTGTTCTGCCGGCATCATATCAAAAGTGTAACCGGTTACTTCAAAACGAGGCAGAGGATCATTGCGGCCATTGCGTTCAAGTTTGAATGCAGAATTAATATAAGGCAAGGTTAAAACCATTTGTTGGGTTTTCCAGTTGACATTACAGCGCAAAGGGGTTTCCAAATCCAGCTCGTTTGCGCCTTCCGGCGTGCGGATAATAGATGGGTCTTCTGGTTCTTTAAACACAACGTTTGGTTCGGCAAACTGCATTTTATTGATATCTGAAGTTGGCTGTTTTGTTTCAACCTTTTGAGGTTGTTCGCTCTCAATAGCCGGTGTTGTTTCAACAAACTCTGCGTCATCACGGTTAATGCAAGCCGAAAGGCAAAATGTTGCGGTTAATAAGCCTGAGATTAAAAGTAATAAATTTGTGTTTTTTTTCATTTTTGACGTCCTATTGCTGCGGATTGTCATTAGAATTGTTGTTATCGGAATCTGGATTGATATTGTTTTCTGCCATTAATTTATTCATCAATTCATCAATATTCATTCCGGCACCCGATGTTGGGTCAACAGATTTATCAAAGTTACTCATAACATCGTTCATCTTTTGAACTTCATTAGGATCGGAGCGCAGCATTTCTGGAGATTGGTTATTGGTGAGCTCTTCTTGATAAATGGCCAAATTCTTGCGTAAAGCTTCAACTCCGCCGGCAATTTTCTTTTCAATATAAGGATATAATTCTTTGTGCTCTAGAATATAATTGCCGGTTTCGCAAATTTCTTCCAAAACATCAAGAACATATGGATAAAACTTATATTCTTCCAATGCAATATTGCCGCTACGGATACAACGAGCAGCAATTCGGGAAATTGTGCGATCATAGTAGTCTATCAGAACAATGTAATTGTCAACATACCAGAGGGCTTCTTTGGTAAGTGGTACTGTATTTTCTTCTGCCATTTTGTATATCCTCTTAATTCAGTGTTATTTTACTAATGCTCTGTTGGTTTGTAAATACCTTTTTTAAGACTTTTTAGTGTTATCGATAGGATTTCCGTTTTCATCAACATATTCCCATTCGCCGTCGTTGTCGGATACGGGATTTCCGTTTTCATCAACGTATTCCCATTCGCCGTCGTTAGGTACATGATTTCCGTTTTCATCAACATATTCCCATTCGCTGTCGTCGCCGGACACCGGATTTCCGTTTTCATCAACGTATTCCCACTCACCGTCGTCGCCGGACACCGGATTTCCGTTTTCATCAACGTATTCCCATTCACCGTCGTCGCCAGACACCGGATTTCCGTTTTCATCAACATATTCCCATTTGCTATCGTTGTCATCAAAATCAGCGAGTTTTTGCGGCTGTTCAGAAATAATATTCTGCGGCTGAGTGTTTTCAACTTCTGTTTTTGCCAAGAGGTCATCACCACTCAAAGAAACAGGCTGCACATCAAGATTATTTAGCGAAACGTTGTTATCTGAACTATCAGAATTAAGGGCATTTTTGATTTTTAGCAACGCATCTTCATATGAATGAAGCTGTGATTTTTTGTAAGCTGGCTCTTGCAAAGATGTATTTTGTTGTTTGTCAACGCTTTCCGGTGTTTTAGGGGTATTCAGCTCTAAGTCAGCCAAATCTAAGACATCATCTGAATCTTTGCTAATATCAGTTTTATCTAAATCTGAAACATCAGTTTGCGGAGCAGAAAAAGAATTGTCGGCAAAAATATCCGGAACTTCATGATTGTTGTTTGTTTCATCGTTTTCAGTTGGAATACTTGCTAAAATATCATCAATACTTAAATTGTCGTTATTTTTATTTGAGGTTTCTGCTGCCGGAATAATATTAGCTAAAACCGGATCTTCGGTCAAAAGTTGTTGTTTTGGCTCGCTCTTTGGCTCAGATTTTGGCTGATTCTGCGGCTTCGGCTCGCTCTTTGGTTCCGGCTTTGGCTGATTTTGCGGTTTTGGCTCGCTCTTTGGTTCCGGCTTTGGCTGATTTTGCGGTTTCGGCTCGCTCTTTGGCTCAGGTTTTGGCTGATTTTGCGGTTTCGGCTCGCTCTTTGGCTCAGGTTTTGGCTGATTCTGCGGTTTCGGCTCGCTCTTTGGCTCAGGTTTTGGCTGATTCTGCTGCTTTGGCTCGCTCTCTAGTTCCGGTTTTGGCTGTGACTTTTCTTTTATATCATTCTTTAGGTCAGAAAAGCTTTTTTCTGTTTGTTTTTTGATTTCATTAATTTTGTTCAAACTTTTGTTGATACGATTCAATAAAGTATCGGAACCAGATTGTTTGTTTGGATTATTTCCCGCAGTCTTAGTTTCAAAATTTTTAGCAATTTTATTAGTGGTTTCATTAATTTTATCGCTGAAACTTTTCATAAAATTTGAGTTATCTTTATTTAAATTATTCTTAGCCGGAGAGGTATTTTTTGTCTCTTTGTTAGTTTGCGGTAAACTTGACTTATTGACAACAGTCGAGCCTGTTTGGTCATCAACATCAACATCTTGCGATACCACAACTTTAACGGTGTGTCGCGGTGTTGATTGCGCTATGGTTTGCGCAAGTTCTTGTTGAGATTGTGTGATTGCCTGAACCAACATTTCTCCAAAAGCTTTTATTGCTTCCATTTGCTGAGAGTTGTTTTGGCGCAGCGCCTCGGTTACAGAGTTGGCAATGGCTGCAGCAGGAACATCGCTGGAAACACTGTTATTGATTGCTGTTGCAGCAAGTGGAGAAAATCCTGAAGCGACAATATTTTTATTTATGGCGCTGACAATTTGCATCATATCTTCATGGCGGCGCTCGTCGTTTTGCATAAGCGTGCGGTTAATGCTGTCAAAATATGATGAATCAATATTGATGTTGTTTACGGTTGTTGAATTGTTATTTTGCAAATTTTGCTGAGCGGCTACCGGCGCTGCGGCAGTGTTGCCGTTTGGAGTTACCGATTTGGAAGTTTGTATCGTGTTTTGCCGCATAATCGTATTGGTCAGATTTTGCATACTAGAGGCATAGGCATTAAATGATTTGTTTAGCACCGCAGCTAATTCATTCATACTTCCATTTGCCGCGACATTGTTATTTTGCAGCGCTGTTGCCAAAGATTTTGCTAAACTGTCGGCAAAATCCGTGCTTAAAGTAAGAGTTCCTCCGTCGGAGTTTGTTGGATGCTGCTGGAAGCCGTCCTTTTTGGCCTTGGATGCATAGTAGCGATACTTGGTGTGTGCCTGGGACTCACCGGCAAAAGCGGTCTCGAGGTTCTTCTTGGTCTGAGAGTTCTCAAAATCCATAGGTGTACTTCCCTTCAACACGTGCCGCCCATAGGCTTTGAGCGACCTTGTCTTTAGGATGCCCTCAAGCCGCGAATTTAAACCTTACAATCCCGTTCTTCAGATTTG
>USCF01000018.1 GCA_900553115.1 uncultured Alphaproteobacteria bacterium | reverse complement strand
TTTCACTTGTGTTTCAAAGCGGAAAGGCTGCATACTTCCTATATTCCATTCTGAGAGAGCTGCAAAAGGAGTTCCGGCCCGATAAATTGCAGGTGGCGGAGAATATCTCCATCGTGGCGGCGGTCGGCCGGAAAATGGCATTCCGACCCGGCATTTCCGGTAAGATCTTTGCGGCGCTGGGCGAAAACGGCATCAGCATCCGCATGATCAGCCAGGGGCCGGAGGAGCTGAATATCATCGTGGGCGTGGATAATGCCGACTTTGAAAAAACGGTGCGTGTACTGTACGAAAGCTTTGTAAGATGACCGAGAGGAGAGTTCCTGCCATGAAAGATACCCCCAATGTGACCATACTGGGTGCGACCGGCGCCGTCGGCCGTGAGATGCTGAAAATACTGGAGGAGAGAAGTTTTCCCATCGGCGAGCTGCGCTGCCTGGCCAGCGCCCGCAGTGTGGGGAAAAAGCTGCCCTTTGCCGGGCGGGAGATCACCGTGGAGGAAGCGACCGATGCGGCCTTTGCCGGTGCGGATATTGTGCTGGGGGCGGCAGAAAATGAGATCGCCCGCCGGTTTGCCCCCGCCATAAAAGCCGCAGGTGCGGTTTTTATCGATAATTCCAGCGCCTTCCGCATGGACCCGGTGGTTCCGCTTGTTGTCCCGGAGATCAACCCGGAGGATGCCTTGCACCACAGCGGCATCATCGCCAACCCGAACTGCTCTACCATCATTACCGTGGTGGCCGTGGCGGCGCTGCGCCGTCTATCCCCCATCACTACCATGGTGGCGGCAACCTATCAGGCGGTCTCCGGCGCCGGTGCGGGCGGCCCGGTGGAGCTGGAAGCCGAGGTGGACGCCCTGTATAAGGGGGAGCCCATCACGCCCCGTGTGTTCCCGTATCAGATCGCCTATAATCTGATCCCGAAAATCGGCGGGGCGGCCTTTGAGGGTTATACCTCCGAGGAGATGAAGCTGCAAAACGAGGGAAGAAAGATACTGCATTTGCCGGATATGAAGGTGAACTGCACCTGTGTGCGTGTCCCGGTCATGCGGTCTCATTCCATTGCGGTCACGGCAAGGTTTGAACGGCCGATTTCGGTGGAGGAGGCAAGGGAGGCAATTGCCGCGGCACCCGGCTGCCGGTTGGTCGATGACCTTGCGAATGACTGCTACCCCATGCCGCTGGATACCAGCGATCAGGACCTGGTTTATGTCGGGCGCATCCGCCCCGACCTGACCGACCCCAACGGGTTAAGCCTTTGGTGCTGCGGGGATCAGATCCGCAAGGGGGCGGCTACCAATGCCGTACAGATCGCAGAGCTGCTGCTTTGATCCCGAATGGTTCGCCGTTTTCCGCTCGGAGACGGCGAATTTTCAATTTATTCACAAATTTGATAGAACGCTGAGCATCCCATTTTCTTTTACCTTCTTCGCTTTGATAAATCATTTTATAAACTTCAATAGCTTGATCAAATTCAGAAAGCTTAGTCAAACAAGAGGCCAAACCATCATAAAGTTTGTGTGTATAGCGTCCGCCAACAATAGCCTGAGCTTTTTTGTAGCATTTCAAAGCGTCTTTAAACTTGAACATTTTTTGGTATACGTAACCAATACTAATCCACGCTTGCAATTCTTGACTGTTGATATTCAAAATTTTTGTAAAACATTTCAAAGCGGAATCGTTATCGCCCATCAATTGATATGTCACGCCAATACCATTCCACGCCTTGGTGTTATATTTATCACCGGCTAAAACTTTTTTAAAGAATGAAATTGAACGGTCATATTGTTTCAATTTTTGCAAAGTTACGGCAATACTCAGCAATGTCTGCGGATGTTTGCTATCCACCTTCATAGCTTCTTCCAAAACATCTAATGCTTCTTTATATGAAAACATATGCTGCAAAGCGATTGCTTTACCGTTTAACGCTTCCAAAGAGGTGCAATCATTGGCAAAAGCCTCGTCAAAACAAGCGATTGCTTCTTTATAAAGGCCGCGCATACTTAAGGTTACGCCTTTATTATTCAACACTTCAACCGATTTAGGATTTACAGCCAATGCTTTATCAAAGCATTCTACCGCGTCGGTGTACTTACTCATTTTTTGATATGCAAACCCTTGGCTGTTCATAGCTTTCCAGGCTCTTGGATTTTCAGCTATCACTTCTGCAAATTTTTGGATAGCTTCTTCATATTGGCCGGCGTCTAATAATTCCTGACCTCTTTTGTATGCACTGTTTTCGTTTAATTTAACCATTTTTACCTCTTTATTTTACAAAATAATACTTCTAGTACGACTAGCACATATTAATTATTATGTCAAGTTTTTTTATATCAGCTGTAATTGTTTGAAAATAGGCACATCAGTTCTAATTTCAAGATATTTGCATAAAAATTTTTGGCAATTTCTTCTAATATTTTCTCGATTTTGGGCAAAATATTTTTGATATTCAAGCTTAAATTTTTCACTTTGGCTGCTAAAAACAATTTCTTGCCCTTTATATGCGGCTTTATAATCTCCGCTTGGCGGCGCAACTTCTTCCAAAACATCAAAAATATCAACACAATAGACTTTGTTATTTTTTGCCAAAGCGGCAATACTTTTGAATTTTATATTATCAAAACCATAAAAATCGCTCAATATAAAAATTGTCCCCTGCCCTTTTTGACGATATTCCAAAGAGTTAAGAGCATCATTTAAACTACCGTCATAACTATTAAGCAAGATATTATTACTTATTTCTGCAATTTTTGCAAACATTGACATCAAACTTTTTACACTGCCTTGCGGTTTGAAATAGTAAGAGTTCGCTCCGTCATAAATTAAAAGACTGAATCGGTCTTTGTTGCGAACAGACAGCCAGCCTAAAAGCGCTGTAATTTTGGCTGCTGTCACAGATTTCAGCTCCTTTTTAGTACCAAAAACCATTGACGATGACAAATCTAAAACCACAGTGATGACTCGGTCTTTTTCTTCGGCATAAACTTTGGTAAAAGGCTCCGACTTTCGAGCGGTAATACGCCAATCAATGTCGCGGATATCATCGCCAAAATTATAGGCTCGCACTTCTTCCAGCTCTATTCCCCGTCCTTTGAACGCCGATTTTACATTGCCGGCGCGATTAGAAGTCAAAAAATCGTGCCGCCGCGACAAATACGGCAAATAGCGCTGCTGCTCTATCAATTCGGGCACAGTTACAGCCAAACCGGTTTTATCGTTCTGCTTTTTATCTTTTTTAAAAAACAGCATGGTTCTAATTCCTTATGGCAGCGGAACAATTTTTAGCAAACGAGTGATAATATCATCTGCCGAAAGTTCTGAGGCCTGCGCCTCAAAGCTCAATATAATCCGGTGCCGCAAAACATCATAGACCACAGCGTGCACATCTTCCGGAGTTACAAAATCACGCCCCGCCAGCCAAGCGTTGATTTTGGCGCATTTATCAAGGGCGATGGTCGCACGCGGGCTAGCACCAAAAGCAATAGTATTTTTTAATGATTCGTCATATTTTTCGGGGTGACGAGTCGCCATAATCAGCTGAATCAAATATTCTTCAACCGCATCGCTGCAGTGAATTTTATAGGCTTCCTGACGCGCGGCAAAAACATCTTCTGCTTTAATTGAGCCGAATTTAGCCTTAAATTGCGCCACGCTGTCGGCAGCGGTTTGTGTGCTGTTTTCTTCATTGCGAACCAGCTGCAAAATTTTACGCTCGGTTACGGCTTCCGGCTGGTCAATTTTGATATACATCAAAAATCTATCCAGTTGGGCTTCAGGCAGATTATAAGTTCCCTCGTGTTCAATCGGGTTTTGTGTGGCCATTACCATAAACAATTTCGGCAATTTATATTGCTTTCCGCCAACGCTAACCTGACGTTCAGCCATAGCCTCAAGCAGTGCCGACTGCACTTTGGCCGGCGCGCGGTTAATTTCATCAGCCAAAACAAGATTGGCAAAAATCGGACCTTTACGAAACTCAAATTGTCCGGTTGATGCCACATAAATATCACTTCCGGTAATATCAGACGGCAGCAAATCCGGTGTAAACTGAATACGGCTGTAAGCGGCTTCTATACACTCGGACAAAGTTTTTATGGCCTTGGTTTTTGCCAGCCCTGGAGCACCTTCTACCAACGCATGACCGTCGGCCAGCATGGTGATAATCAGTTTGCGGACAAGCTCTTCCTGACCTAAAATCCGGCTTTCCATAAATTGTTTCAAATTGGTGATTTTATCTCTGACTTCTGACATTTTACGCCTCTCAAAAAATTGTACGCAAGTCTAAATAAAGACTTTCTTTTCTCTTATATTTACGATATATAAGTTTTAAAACTGTTAAAAACAAGAAGATTTCAAAAATGAGCGATATATTTGATTTAGACGACAGCAGCTGCGCGCCGCAGATTTATGACAATATCAGCGCTTTGCGCCCATCCGCGCCGTGGCTGAACGAGCTTAATCCAGAACAAAAGCAAGCTGTGGAAACAACCGAAGGTCCGTTATTGGTGCTTTCGGGCGCCGGTACCGGCAAAACCAAGGTTTTGACCACCCGCTTGGCTTATATTTTGACAATGCGAAAGGCTCAGCCGTGGAATTGTTTGGTTGTCACCTTTACCAACCGCGCCGCCAAAGAGATGAAAGAACGCGTGCAAAACCTTATTGGAGATATGGCAAACAGCGTTTGGCTCGGCACTTTTCACAGCATTTGTGTCAAAATTCTGCGCGCTCACGCCGAAGTGGTCGGTCTGCATTCCAACTTTACGATTCTGGGCGAAGACGACCAAAAACGTTTGATTAAACAAATTTGCGAAGCCTCCGGCATAGATGAAAAAAAATATCCGGCGCAAAGCCTGATGGAAAGAATCGCCCGCCTCAAAGATAAGGGCATAACCGTGGATAAAGCGGCACAAGATTATCGCTCTAATGTTTTGCTGGAAGTCTACAAAAAATATCAAGCCCGTTTGGTGGAGCTGAACTGCGTTGATTTTGGCGATATATTGCTGGATACGCTTACTATTTTGATGTCTGACGCTGAAATTTTGCGTAAATATCAAGAAAAATTTCAATATATTATGGTGGACGAGTATCAAGACACCAACGTTACGCAATATCTGTTTTTACGTCTGCTTTCGCAAAAATATCGCAATTTGTGCTGTGTGGGTGATGACGACCAATCCATTTATTCTTGGCGCGGCGCGGAAATTGAAAACATTATGCGCTTTCAAAAAGATTTTGAGGACGCTAAAGTTATCCGTTTGGAGCGCAACTATCGTTCAACCGCCAATATTTTAAACGCGGCTTCGGCTCTGATAGCCCATAACTCCACTCGTTTAGGCAAAACTTTGCGCGTGGCCGAAAATAGTCCGGCGTGCCGAGGAACTAACGAAAAAATCAAAGTTTTAAGCATTTACAGCGGCGAAGAAGAAGCCAAATGGATTGCCTCTGAAATTGAGCGGCTGCACCGCGGCGGACATCCCTACTCCGATTTTGCGGTTTTGGTGCGCACGGCTTTTCAAACCCGAGAATTTGAAGAAAAATTTATCAGCGAAGCCATACCATATCAGGTTATCGGCGGGCCAAAATTCTATGAACGCGCCGAAATCCGCGATTTATTGGCTTATTTCAGAGTTATTTTGCAGCCTAGCGACGATTTGGCGTTTGAACGCATTATTAATAAGCCGGCGCGCGGTATAGGTGCAAAAACCATTGAAAAATTACAGGAAACTGCCCGCAACAATCATACTTCTATGTTTGCGGCGGTTAATATTCTGCTTGAAAACGGCGGATTAAGCGGCAAAGCTAAAACAAATTTAAGCGAGCTTATGGAAAAATTTACCGAATGGCAGCGCGTGGCAAACGCCGTTTCTCCAAACGACTTAGCCGAACAGGTTTTGGACGAGTCCGGCTATTTGGAAATGCTGAAAAATGATACTTCGGCTGACGCTCCGGGGCGTATTGAAAACTTGAAAGAACTTGTCGGCGTGATGAGCGATACCGAAAACTATCCGAATTTGGCTGAATTTTTGGAACACGTCAGTCTGGTTATGGATAACGACAACGCCGTTGACAACAATAAGGTTATGCTGATAACCCTGCACTCCGCCAAAGGTTTGGAATTTAACATCGTCTTTTTACCGGGGTGGGAAGAAGGCTTGTTTCCACATCAAAAAAGCCTTGATGAAGGCGGCACCAACTCGCTGGAAGAAGAACGTCGCCTCGCCTATGTGGCTATTACACGCGCCAAACAAAAACTATATATCACCACCACTTATTGCCGCCGCGTCTACGGACAATGGCAAAACAATATGCCGTCGCGCTTTTTGAATGAAATTCCGACTTCAACACTGGATATTGTCAACCAAACCAGCAGCTGCTACAACGGCGGCGGTTCGGGTTACAATTCATACGGCAACAACAGCGGTTATAACGGCGGATACAAAAAATACGGCAGCAAATACAGCAACAAGCCAAAATTTTCGACCAAGCCTAGTTATCAAGCCGACTATGACTATGAACCAGATGATTATGTCGATTATGATTCGTATCAAAGCAGCAAAGCGTCCAGTCTGGTTGGCACCAGAGTATATCACGAAAGTTTTGGCTATGGTAAAATAACCAATGTTGAGGGGCAAACCTGCGAAGTGGAATTTGAAAAATTCGGCCGCCGCAAAATTATGGGAACATACCTAAGAAGAGCCTGATTCAAAATTTGATAGGAAATTGGTTAAGCATGAGCTAAATAGTACTTAACCAATTTTTTTATAAAGAAACCACACGCGTGAAATGCGTGTGGTTTCTTTTTGGTAGTTATTTATTTCCTACTCGTCTAAATTTGTGGTTTCCGGCTCAGTTACGAAATCATCAGCCATATCATCAGCCATATCATCAGCAACATTGTCTAAAACATCGTTGCCATCTTCGTCGATTTCTTCATCGGCGTCAGCATCGGCGTCCAGCCATGTTACGGAAACAACTTTTTCATCTTCGCCAGTACGGAACAAGATAACACCTTGTGTCTTACGTCCGGCCACACGGATATCATCAACCGGCATACGGATAAGCTTGCCGCCGTCGGTAACCATCATAATTTCCTTACCGTCTTCAATTGGGAACGAGCTTACAACTTCTTTGTTGCGCGGTGACATTTCCATATTGGCAATACCTTGGCCGCCGCGTCCGGTTACGCGATATTCATACGAAGACGTGCGCTTACCATAACCGGTTACGGTAACAGTCAAAATAAACTCTTCAGCTTTGCGCATTTCTTCAAATTTAGCCATATCAAGCAAATTCAACAACCCTGTTTGGTCTGGAGAAATGCAAGCATCGCCGCCACTTTCGGCTTCCATACGTTTCATAGCGCTGGAAACACGCAGATATTCATCACGTTCTTCCACGCTAGCAGTGCAATGTTTCAAAATAGACATTGAAATAACTTCATCATCGCCTTGCAGCTTGATACCGCGCACGCCGGTAGAATTACGACCGACAAACACGCGCAAATCCTCCACCGCAAAACGAATACATTTACCGCTCTTTGCTGCCAGCATAATATCGTTGCTATCATCACACAAAGCCACATTGATGAGCTTATCGCCCTCGTCCAGTTTCATCGCAATTTTACCGTTAGATTGAACGTTTACAAAGTCCATCAGGCTGTTGCGGCGAATATTGCCTTTAGCAGTGGCAAATGCAATAGACAGGTTCTCGCAATCGGCTTCATTTTCAGGCAATTTCATAATGGCGGTAATTGTTTCGCCCTGCACCAGCGGCAGCAGATTGATAAACGGCTTACCTTTAGATGTCGGTGAACCCAGCGGCAGTTTATAAACCTTCATCTTATAAACAATGCCTTTGTTAGAGAAGAACAATACCGGAGTATGGGTACTGGCCACAAACAAGCGGGTAACAAAATCTTCTTCTTTAGTGGTCATACCTGATTTACCCTTTCCACCGCGTTTTTGCGCTTTATAAGCATTAAGCGGCACACGTTTGATATATCCGGCTTCGGTCACGGTCACAACCATTTCTTCTCGCTGAATCAAAGACTCGATATCTTGGTTGTATTCAATGTCTTCAATTTTGGTCAAACGCGGAGTAGCGTATTCGTCTTTGACGGCAACCAATTCATCGCGCATAATGCCATAAAGTTTTTCACGGCTAGCCAAAATAGAAAGAAATTCTTTAATATCTTCACCCAAAGAAACCAATTCATCGTGAATTTTATCACGTTCCAAACCGGTCAAGCGTTGCAGTTTCAAATCCAAAATGGCTTTGGCTTGGTCATCAGACAAGCGGTATAGACCGTTTTCAACTTTTCTATCCGGTTCATCAATCAAATTAACCCAATCTTCAATAGAAGCGGCAGGCCAAGCCTTGCTTACCAAAGAATCTTTAGCGTCTTGCGGCGTTGGCGCAGTTTTAATCAGTTCGATAACTTCGTCCAAATTTTCCACAGCTATAGCCAAACCAACCAATACATGCGCGCGGTTACGAGCTTTATTCAAGCGATAAATCGTGCGGCGGCGGATAACTTCTTCACGAAATTCAATAAAGGTCGAGATAATGTCTTTCAAGTTCATCATCATCGGGCGGCCACCGTTAATCGCCAGCATATTCATACCAAAGCTGGTTTGCAGAGCCGTAAACTTATACAACTGATTCAAAACCACATCGGCTTGGAAATCGCGCTTGATTTCTATCACAATACGCACGCCCTGACGGTCGGACTCATCACGGATATCCGAGATACCCTCAACTTTTTTATCTTTTACCAACTCGGCAATATGCGAAACCAAAGCCGCTTTGTTTACCTGATACGGCACTTCATGCACGATAATGGCTTCTTTATCCTTACGAATTTCTTCAATAGTGCATTTTGCACGCATCATAATCGAGCCGCGGCCGGTCAAATAAGCCTGTTTAGCCCCACCGTAACCCAAAATCAAACCGCCGGTCGGAAAATCAGGTCCCGGAACAATGCTGACCAGTTCTTCAATGCTGATTTCCGGATTGTCAATATAGGCGCAGCAAGCATCAATCACCTCGCCCAAATTGTGCGGAGGAATGTTTGTGGCCATACCAACGGCAATACCGTTGCCGCCGTTTACAAGCAAGTTAGGAAAACGCGCCGGCAAAACTGTCGGTTCTTGTAAAGATTCGTCATAGTTTGGCATAAAGTCAACAGTGTCTTCGTCCAAATTGTCGGTCAAACAAGAAGAAACTTTAGCGAGTCTGGCTTCGGTATAACGCATAGCAGCAGCGCCATCACCATCCATAGAGCCAAAGTTACCTTGTCCGTCAACCAATGTCAGACGCATAGAAAACGGCTGCGCCATACGCACCATGGCTTCATAAATAGAGCTGTCGCCATGCGGGTGATATTTACCCATAACATCGCCGACGATACGCGCCGATTTACGATATGGTTTGGTGCAGTCATAACCGTTTTCATACATGCCGTAAATAATGCGGCGATGCACAGGTTTCATACCGTCACGAGCATCTGGCAACGCACGCGAAACAATAACGCTCATGGCATAGTCCAAATATGAACGGCGCATTTCTTCCGAAATCATAGTCGGGGCAATGTTATCAGACTTAATGACATCTGTGTTTTCAATTTCTTCTGTCACTTTATACCTCTTTTCTTTAAACTTGTTAAACTGCTTAAACATAGCAAAAATTAGCTTTGAGAAAAAGTTTTTTCTCCGATTTATACCCAAAATAAAATAGGACTTTTGCGTCTATGGGCAAAAAAAGCGCCTTAAAATCGATTTTTCTTTTTAAAAGTTAACAAAAAATTACATCTGGACTATATTTGGTAAAAGATGATAAAATTTGGAAAAATCGCTGAAGAATGGAACACACATTTAGAAATTGTATCTGTCATAAATATTGATTAAATCAAAAAAAAGCACTGCTACTTTACAGTAACAATGCTTTTTTGTTTTTCGGTACCTACATGGCAAAATCGTTGCCAGGCAGATAGTTTTCATACCTACACTTCAGCTCTTTGTTCACCAGCTCTGGCTCATATACCAAAGCCACTTGTACAACAAAATAATCTGACGCTGTAAATATGTCATCCAAATAGTCAGCATACACATTTTTCAGCATACGCTTCAATGGATAGTGAAACAGCGGTGTCATGCTCAAGCTGTTAATACGAGGATATATCTTCAGCAACAGACTGCGGCTCATTGAACTCAAAAATCCTCTGTCAAAAATGAAATTAATCATATTGACGGAGATTCGACCGGTCAATGGAACTATATCATACACAAAAGAGCAAATCTCCTTATAAATTTGTCCCTGTGCCGCCTTTTCTTCGGCTGTTGCACATGGAAGCGAATTATAAATACTGATAATCCACTCCTCCGCAATATGATAAAGTTTTTCGCGACGGCAGCCGTCTTTTTGGTTGAGCAGCAGACGAATTTCTGAAACTCCGAGTTTCACCTTGTTAAGCTTCATGGATTCCAGATGCTTAATTGTCTGTTTTAAAAATAGTTTGTTTTCTTCAAACACCCTATCTTGCAAGATTTGTTCAGCGCTCCACTGCTCAAAATCAAGCTGTTTTCCTTCCATCAGCCTAGCAAAAGCCGCACGACCAACATCATTGATTTTGTGGACAAACTCTGTTGTCTTACTAATCAGATACTCCAGCGAACGACTCTTGTCCTTAGCATAGCTTTTACGCATGCGTCCAAGCAATTTGCTGTAAACGTTGCGGTCAAAATCAGAAATTGCTTCCAATGCTTCAACAAAACCGATGTCTTTGTGGTCGCAACCGTGAATATGCACGCTTTGAAGGAACGTAAACTTCATCTTGGCATAGAGTTTTACCTCTATACTGTCAATTTGAAACACATCCTCTTCAAAATCGCCAAAATCCTCGCCGTTATGAATACGTGTAACAGCCCAGCGGCGTGCAACAGGCATCAGCTTTTTTAGAGTGGCCTTTTCAAAGGTCTTTTTGTCATACCCCATTTTTTCGTAATAAGGAACCACCTTACGTACAGCATTTTCATCAGAAGCATCTTGCACAAATTTCTTAACCCCATCAAGCAAACCACACAACAAAGTCTTTGCCGCAGCAGTGAACGCTTACTATGACACCAAGATCTTCGAGAATGATCCGTTCGCTAAGCTGGATCAGGCCGGTGTTGGCAAGCTG
>USCF01000017.1 GCA_900553115.1 uncultured Alphaproteobacteria bacterium | reverse complement strand
ATTATATATTGTTAAAAGAGGTGTGATATGGAAGATACAGAAGAAATCAGAAAAAAAATTGCTCGATTAATTACTGAGCGCGGTCTTAATTATGCTAAAGTTTCTTTAAGCATTGGCAAAAATATTGCTTATATTCAGCAATTTATTAAAAACGGTTCTCCTCGACGTCTTGGTGAAGTGGAGCGTCAAAAGTTGGCTCGATTGCTTAAAGTAGATGAACAGGAATTGACTGATTTACCGTTAAAAGTGTCTTCTAGCTCTGCTCCTAGCGTCAATCAAGATATTTTATGCTTGATTATTGAAAATATTGAAAATTGGCTGCTCAACCGTAATTTCACTCTTTCTCCTCACGACAAGGCTGAGTTAATTCGCTTGATTTATTCCAAAATCTGCAACGAATCTATGGATACGGCAGACGCTAAAATTAAAGACTTTATTGATATTTATGATGAAGTCAGAAAAGCAAACTGATTTTACAATAAATAAACGGACTATTTAAAAATGAGTATTGATGAGCAAATTAGGGATATTTTGATGAAAAGTACCCCCGTTAATGATAATATGCACAAATCGCCTCAAACGAATCCGGCGGCCCAAACAGCCGGTAATTTTGGTATTAACATTGTCGGCAACAAAAATGTGGTTATAAACACTGGCTTACTGCAATTAATTTTGCTATCTTGCACTGCTATGGCCTATTATGCCGTTTTACACTAAATAGCATACTTTACTCTACATAAAAGAATACGGGTCAATATCGACTTCCACCTTGACCGAAGCAGGTACTTTGACCATTTGCAACCAATGCTGTAAAACCTGCTGAATATTGATGTTTTTATCAGTTTTAAGCATCAGCCGATAACGATAGCGATCACGAAGCAAAAACAGCGGCGCCGGCGCAGGCCCCAGCACCGAAACAAAGTCTGTGTGCGGAGCTGTTTTGCCAAATTCTGCCGCCACTAATCCCGTCAATTTTTGATCGGTTCCCGAAATTATCAAGGCAGCAAGTTTGCCATACGGCGGATACTTTAACATTTGACGCGAGCGTTTTTCAAACTCCATAAAACTTTCGCGGTCATTATTCAATAAAGCTTTCAACACATTGTTTTCGGGATACAAAGTCTGCAAATACACTGTTCCCTTCTTTTCACCGCGTCCGGCTCGTCCCGATACTTGCGACAGCAATTGATATGTTTGCTCCGAAGCTCGCAAATCACTGCCCATCAACCCCAAATCAGCATCAACAATGCCAACCAAAGTTAAATCTGGAAAATGATGTCCCTTGGCGATAATCTGTGTTCCTACCAAAATATCAATCTCGCGACGCTCCATGCGAGCGATAATTTGCGACACCGCCGTAAAAGAACCGGCATTATCGCTAGAAAGTATCTCGGTTTTAGCATACGGAAAACGATGTTTTACCTCTTCGGCCACACGTTCCACCCCAGGACCGCAAGCAGTCAGTCCGTCTGCCGAACCGCAATGCGGGCAAACCTCCGGAATCTCTTCCATATATCCGCAATGATGACACATCAGTTTATGTGCTTTTTTATGCTCGGTCAGCCAAGCGCTGCAGCTCGGACACTGCATACGGTGTCCGCAGTCGCGGCAAATCATCAGCGGAGCATAGCCGCGGCGATTTAAAAACAAAACCGATTGCTCGCGGCGCTCCAAATTTTCGCCTAAAGCCTGCACCAAACTCGGCGCCAGCCAAGAAACGCCCCACTCGCCTTTTTGCGGTTTATCTTTTTTCAAATCTATAATTTTAATATCCGGCAGGCTGGCATTGGCATAACGGCTTTGCAGTTTCACACAGTCATATTTGCCTTCTTCAACATTTACCATCGTCTCCAAATCAGGCGTAGCGGTAGAAAGAATCAGCGGCAAATGTTCTATTTTTGCCCGCACAATCGCCATATCGCGCCCTTGATAATTTACCACATCTTCCTGTTTAAACGAGTGATCATGGCTTTCATCAATAACAATCAGCCCCAAATTTGTATAAGGCAAAAACAACGCCGAACGCGCTCCGACAATAACTTTCACCCGTCCCTCAACAATTGCTTTCCAAGTATCGGTACGCTCTTTTAGACTCAATCCCGAATGCCAATTTGCCGGACGCACGCCGAATCGCTTTTGAAAACGCTCCAGCCATTGTGTCGTCAGCGAAATTTCCGGCACCAAAATAAGCACTTGTTTGCCGCTTTCTATGGTTTTGGCAACAGCTTCAAAATACACTTCTGTTTTACCTGAACCGGTAATACCGTCCAGCAGCGTAACCGAAAATCCGCTGCCTATTTTTTGACACAGTAATTCCGCCGCGTGCTGTTGTTCTGCTGTCAAATCAACTTTCACATAATCGCCGACAGGTTCCAAAAACTCGCGTTTATTCTCCACATAAACAGGTTCCAGCACCCCGCTGTCAATAAGCGTTTTTATCACGCTTTGTCCCACGCCGGCGCCTTTAGCAATTTCTTGTCTGGTATACGGCGCGTGCTTCAGCAAATCCATAACATGCCAGCGCGCATCCGAATTTTTAAGTTTAGCCTCAGCTAAAGTTTTGCCGGAAAGTTTATACAAGACTGTCAGCGGCGACGGCTCAAACGCTGCTTTTACGCTTATTGCCATTTTGAAAACCAATCCCAGCGGAGCCATGTTATAACGCGCCACCCAAGCGATAAATTTCAGCAGTTTTTCTGATAGCGGCGGAAAATCATAGACTTTGCTTATACTTTTTATTTTTTCGGCTGGCACATCATTTTGCGGCGCAAGGTCATAAACCACGCCGATTTGCTTATCTCGCCCAAACGGAACCTCAACCAGCTGCCCAAGTTTCAGCACCTCATCCGTTTTGTAGGTAAACGGCTGATTAAACGGCAGCGGCAATAAGATTCCAACCAACAAAATCTAAGCTCCTTTTTTTTGGTGAAAATATTCCGGAGAATAACCATTTGGATGACGTTTTTTCAATTTTTCAACATTGCGGTTGATAATTTCTTCAAACGGAATATCCAGAGCCAGACAAGCCTGAAACATATACCAGCAAACGTCTCCAAGTTCTTTGATAAACATATCCCTGGTTTCCGGCGTATATTCAAGCCCCATAAACTTGATTTTTTTCCACACATCGTCAACTTCTCCAACTTCGCCGCACAAACCGGAAACAGCGTGATCCAAACGGGCGTAACCACCATTCAGCTGTTTTGATAATTTAGCAAAATTTTGAGCAAAAACTTCATCATTCTTAGCAGTTTCCGACGTTACTCCGTCAACAAAACTCTGATATGCGGCAAAATATTCTTTTTCTTCCATTTTTAAGCTTCCTTTTTAAGCAAATCTTGTAATTCATATAATTTTTGCAAAGCCTCGCGTGCTGTTAAATCATCTGGATTGATTTTTTCCAATTCCTCAATAAGCGGAGATTTTTTTTCTTCTTTAGCGACAAAAGAAAACAGCGGCAATTCGGCATCTAAGCTATTCAGATTTTTATGCTGATTTTCATGCTCCAACTTTGCCAGTACCTGCTCTGCCCGTTCTAACACTTTTTTTGGTAAACCGGCTAATTTAGCCACATGAATACCATATGAACGATCGGCGGCGCCGTCTATTACTTCATGTAAAAAGATAACATCGCCTTTGAACTCTTTGATTTTCATACAATGCAGCGTCATTGCCTTCAAACGCCCCACCAAATCTGTGAGTTCGTGATAGTGAGTGGCAAACAAGGCGCGGCATTTATTGACTTCGTGCAAATACTCAACCACAGCCCAAGCAATTGACAACCCGTCAAAGGTGGCGGTTCCGCGTCCTATTTCATCTAAAATCACAAACGAACGACGGTCGGCACGATTCAAAATAGAAGCCGTTTCAACCATTTCAACCATAAAAGTCGAACGTCCGCGCGCCAAATCATCTGAAGCGCCAACACGTGAAAACACCTTGTCGATATAGCCTATATGCGCGGATTTAGCCGGCACAAATGATCCCATCTGCGCCATAATCGCAATAATGGCATTTTGACGTAAAAATGTGGACTTACCAGCCATATTCGGGCCTGTGAGCAACCAAATTCTGTTCGTATCAACGTCCAAACTGCAGTTATTACCCACAAAACTTCCGTCGTGGCTGCGGCGGATTGCTTCTTCAACCACCGGATGACGTCCATCAACTATTTCAAACGCATAACTGTCGTCAATTTCCGGACGGCAATAATTATTTTCAATCGCCAAATCAGCCAGCGCCGCGCCGACATCAAGCTCAGCCAACGCATTTGCCGTACGGGTTATATCATCTGCAGCCAATAAAATACTGTGCACCAGATTATCAAAAATAGCCAGTTCCAAAGCCAACGCTTTATCTGCCGCGCCGCGAATCTGATTTTCCAACTCTGTCAGCTCCACAGTGGTGAAACGCGCCGCGTTTAAAACAGATTGACGATGTATAAATTCCGGATTAGCAATCACAGAGGCTGCTTCTTTGTTTGGAATTTCAATAAAATAGCCAATCACATTGTTATATTTTATTTTTAAATGCTCAATACCCGTTTGTTCCGCATATTTGCTTTGCAAATTCAAAATATAGTTATGTCCCTTGTTTTTCAAATCCCGCACAGCATCAAGCTCCGGACTATATCCGGCTTTGATAAAATCGCCGTCACGCGCCAAAAGCGGCAAATCATTTGTTCTATCTTCCACCCACAACGCGTTTGCAAGCATATTTACCAACATAGAATGGTCGCCGAACTTGCGCAAAATTTTACTTATCGCCGCCGGCAATTCATCAACAACATCAATCGCTTTGAAGGTTTCCACCAAAGTTTTTAGCTTAGGCAAACTACCCAAAGTCACACCGATAGAAAGTAAATCGCGAGGACCGCCGCGTCCCACTCCAAGCCTAGAAACCGCACGTTCAATATCCGGACAACTCTTCAACACCAGACGAACATTTTCTCGCACATCTTGATGTTGCAAAAAGAAATCGACCACATCTAAACGCTCGTTAATTTCTTTGACATCTAACAACGGATTTGCCAAACGATTGGCTAACAATCTGGCTCCGGCACCGCTGACAGTTCTATCCAACACAGAAATCAGCGTGCTGCCTCGCGGACCTTCCAACAAATCCAAATTATGACGGGTTGCGGCGTCAATTTCCATATACTTGCTGCTTAAAATTTTGACCGGACGGGATATACGCGGCATTTTTCCTTTTTGAGTATTTTCCACATAATCCAACAAAATTCCGGCCGCAGAAATCTCGGCTTTACTAAAGCTGCCAAAAGAATCCAGAGTGTTTACCTGATAAAATTCTAAGATTCTTTTTTCGGCGTTGCCGCTATTGAAACGAGCTTGCGGCAAAACGGATAGTTTTTCTTTATATTCGTTAAGCAAATGGAAAAGCTCCGAATTTTGCAACAATGTATCTGCCACCAAAATTTCACTCGGCGCCAATCTATCTATTGCCGTATGCAGTTCAGACGCTTCGTTTTGAGCATTGACCTCCAAAAGCTGGGTATAGAATACGCCGGTAGAAAGGTCTATCCACGCCAAACCAAAAACATCGTTTATTTTTGCCAAACACAAAAGATAATTGTTTTTACGCGAATCTAAAATTGTGTCTTCGGTAATAGTTCCAGGAGTGACCAAACGCACCACATCTCGCCGCACAATAGCTTTATAGCCGCGTTTTTTAGCCTCAAGTGGATCTTCCATTTGTTCGCAAATAGCAACTTTAAAGCCCTGTTTAATCAGCTTTGCCATATAGCTTTCATAAGCATGAAAAGGCACACCGCACATCGGCACATCTTTTCCATCGGCTTTTCCGCGTTTAGTCAACGCAATATCCAAAGCTTTTGAAGCCGTTATGGCATCTTCAAAAAACAACTCATAAAAATCGCCCATGCGATAAAACAACAAATAGTCTTGATGAGCTTTTTTCAGCTCCATATATTGCACCATAGCCGGTGTCAAATTACTTTTTTCTGTCATAGCAAAATTAAACCTATTTAAACTTATTGTATTCTACAATAAAAGACGGTTAAGTCTATCATTTTATCAATTTTATCGACGGGATAATTACCATGCTGAAAAATATGAAACGTTTATTGGGTTTGGAAAAAGATTCTTCTTTTTCAACAAGAGTGATTATTTTATCTTTGCCCTCTGCGGTTGTTTTTATACTCTTATCCATGCTCAACATTGTTTCACCATGGATTTCATTTTTTTGCTATGTTATCATCATTTTGTTCAATATGTTCTCGCTTTTACCGCTAAGCTATGAAATGCAATCGCTAAAGCAATACATCTACTCTCTGGCCGGAGATGAAAAAAACAATCCAGATTTAAAACTTTCGGAACAAGACGCCAAAAAAATTGCTGAAGCGGTTAATTCCATCCACCGGTTTTGGGCCTCAAAAGCAGAATCGCTAGAAGCTCAAACTATGTCTGACGCCGCAGTTTTAGACACCCTGCCCGACCCAATTTTGATGCTGGATGGCGAAGGCGCCGTAACCGGAAGCAACCTTTCCGCCCGCAATCTTTTGGGTGAAGATATTGTTGGCCGCAACATCGATTCCATCTTTAATGTAAATATTTTTGTTGCTTCAGTAGAAAAAGTGTTGAAAGGCAAAAGCGAATCCGAAAGTTTAGTATTTCATGCCGGCGGAAAAATCAATAAACGCATTTATGCCCACATAACCAAACTTCCATGGTATTCAAAAGGTCGAGCTGTGGCTGTGGTTTCGCTTTATGATATCAGCAAAGCCATGAGCCTCGAAAAAATGCAATCTGATTTTGTAGCCAACGCAAGCCACGAGTTGAGAACACCGCTTTCTGTTATTTCCGGATTTATTGAAACCCTGCAAACTTCGGCCAAAGACGATGCCGATGCCCGAGAAGCTTTTTTAAACATTATGAAAGAACAGGCAGATTATATGTCTAGCCTCATCGAAAATTTATTGTCGCTTTCTCGTTTGGAAATGGCTCAAGACAAAGAGCTGAAAGACAAGGTCAACATCTCTGAAACTATAGATGATGTTACGGAAGCCCTGAAAATAAAAGCGTTTCAGCATTCTGTAAACCTAAAAGTTTCTGAACAGGGACGAATCCCTAAAATTATCGGTGACAAACAAGAAATCCATCAAATTTTGCAAAATCTGCTGGATAACGCCATAAAATACGCGCAAGAAAATTCTGAAGTGACAATTGATATCAAAACTGTCGCCGAAATTCCGGCCGGAAATGGGCAAAACGTGGCAACAGGAAAGGCTGTCAGCATCGCATTTAATAACAAAGGGCCAAAAATTGCCAAAGAAGATCTCGCTCGCCTGACCGAAAAATTTTATCGAATGCAAATTCATAAGGATATGAAAATCCGCGGTACTGGTTTGGGGCTGGCTATTGCCAAGCAGATTATTCGTCACCATCACGGTAATTTAACAGTTACATCAACCACTTATAACGGCACGACCTTTACTGTTTATCTTCCGCTTAAGCCCTAAAAAAATGACAAACAAATCAAAACACCGGTTACAAATTACAGCAACCGGTGTTTGTTATTCGGTAAATGTCAAAAAATTTGACTATTCAAATCTATGCGGCATTTCCGCTTCTTTTTGCAGTTGAGCTACAAAGTCGTCTAAAGACATAACTTCTTGTTTTTCCGAACCCAAACGGCGAACTGTCACCGTGCGGTTTTCTTTTTCTTTAGCGCCGACAACAGCAATCACCGGAATTTTTGCCAAAGAATGTTCGCGAACCTTGTAGTTGATTTTTTCATTACGCAAATCTGTTTCTGCTGTCAACCCCGCTTTAGTCAAAGCAGCAGCAACTTCTTTTGCATAGTCGTCAAATTCGCTGACAATCGGAGCAACCACAACTTGTTCAGGTGACAGCCACAAAGGCAGTTTACCGGCGTGATGTTCAATCAAAATACCCAAGAAACGCTCAATAGAGCCAAACAAAGCGCGGTGCAGCATAACCGGCTGATGTTTTTCGCCGTCTTCGCCGATATACGAAATATCAAAGCGCTGAGGCAAGTTCATATCAACCTGAATAGTACCGCATTGCCACTCACGACCAATAGCGTCGCGCAAAATAAATTCCAATTTAGGACCGTAGAAAGCACCCTCTCCGGCGTTGATTTCATATTTGTAACCGTGTTTTTCCAAAGCGTGAGCCAATGAATTTTCGCACAAATCCCAAATTTCATCAGAACCGATACGATAAATGCTGTCCGGACGAGTCGAAAGATAAATTTTGATGTTATCAAAACCAAAGTCTTTATAAATATCAAAAATCAGTTTCATCGTGCGAATGCACTCATCTTCCATTTGTTCCGGAGTGCAGAAAATGTGCGCATCATCTTGCGTAAATTCACGCACACGCATCAAGCCCATCAAAGAGCCCGAAGCCTCATAACGGTTTACCTTACCAAATTCAGCCATACGCAGCGGCAAATCACGATAAGACTTAACGCCTTGCTTATAAACCAGCAATCCGCCAGGGCAGTTCATTGGTTTAACGCAAAATTCTTTGCCGTCTTCGGTTTTGCCGGAATAGTTATGCGCGCCATATTTATCCCAGTGACCGGAGGTAACCCACAAGCATTTATCCATAATACGCGGTGTAGAAATCTCTTCATAACCGTTATGCTCTTGGCGGTTGCGCATATATTCAATCAGCTTGCGATATACTTTATATCCTTTGTCATGCCAAAAAACAGCGCCCGGAGCATATTCCGGCTCAAAATGGAACAAATCCATTTCCTTGCCGATTTTACGATGGTCGCGCTTAGCGGCTTCTTCAAGCATAGTCAAATAAGCGTCCAATTCTTTTTTTGTCGGCCAAGCGGTTGCATACAAACGCTGCAGCATTTCATTTTTGGCATCACCGCGCCAATAAGCGCCGGCAACTTTAGTAATTTTGAATGCATCGCCGATTTTACCGGTTGACGGAACGTGCGGACCGCGGCACAAATCGGTGTAATTGCCTTGACGATACAAAGTGATTGTTTCATCTTCAGGCAAATCTTCGATAATCTGCACTTTATAGTGTTCGCCAAGCTTTTTGAAAAATTCGATAGCTTCCTGACGTGACATTACAATACGTTCAATTTTTTCATCACGTTTAACAATTTCGTGCATTTTAGCTTCTATCTTAGCAAAATCTTCCGTTGTAAAGTTTTCTTTGCACGAAAAATCATAGTAAAAACCGTTTTCAATAGCCGGACCGATTGTTACTTGAGCATCTGGCCACAGTTCTTTAACAGCTTGAGCCATAACGTGAGAGCAAGAGTGACGCAAAATTTGTAAACCGTCTTTGTCTTTGGCGGTGATAATAGTGACTGTAGAATCGGTGGTTATCGGAGCGGTTAAGTCCTGCAATTTGTCATTAACGGAAACTGCCAAAGCGGCCTTTCCCAAACTTGTGCTTATTTTATTGGCGATTTCCAAGCCGGAAACGCCGTCTTTTTCATCTAATATACTGCCATCTGGCAATTTAATTTTAACCATTTTATCTACCTTTTCACTATTAAAAAGTTCATTATAAGTTTATTAGTTCTTTATAAACCTCAATTGTTTTATCACACATAATTTGTTTTGTAAAATGTTCTTTTACATTTTTTATACCGGCAGCACCAATTTTTTCTCTCTCTTCGGTTGAAAGATGCAATGCCCACTCGATAGCCTCGGCCAGAGCCTTGGCGCTGGTGCTTTCATAAAGCCTGCCGGTCACGCCGTCAATAACGGTTTCTACCGAACCGCCGATGTTTGAAGCCACAACGACTCGCCCCATTGCCTGCCCCTCTATGGCAATACGTCCAAAAGCTTCCGGCTCTATGGAGGTGGACAGGACAACATCTGAAACCATCATCGCTGCCGGAATATCCTTAACATTGCGAATAAATAAAAAGCGGTCGGTCATATTGTAGTTGTCAATCATTTTGCGCAATTCCGCCGAATATTTTTTGCGTCCTTGGTCGTCACCAATCATCACGCAGAAAAAATCTTCATTTTCAAGCAGATGCAAAGCTTCAATCAGCAGTTTTTGCCCTTTCCAATTGGTCAGACGGCCAATCAAAGTCACAATCGGCTTATCTTCAGGAATATTATTATCCTCAAGATATTTAATCATCCGCTCGGCAGAAGTTGTTTCCACATTAAAGTTTTCCATATTCACACAGCGATGAATCAAACGAATCTTGCTTTCATCTGTTTTATAATTTTTCAAAATATGCTGTTTGATATGGTTAGAAATTGCTATCACCCGTTCGCCATAGGTCATAATTTTGTTATAAAACTTTTTAATACCCCATGGTCCTAAACCATATGTACCGTGAAAAGTTGTCACAAAATGCACGCCGCAACGCTTTGCCGCCCAATATGCGCTCCACGCCGGAGCTCGCGAACGCGCATGCACAATAGTGATGCCGTATTTTTTGATAATTTTTGCCAAACGCAGCGAATTTAAATACATTTTGAAAATATTTTTCGTTTTCAGCGGCAATGTAAAATGTTTAACCTTGATACGGTCCAAATTATATTCCATGCGGCCGCCTTCGGAAGCAACATAGTTTTCAATGCCTTGTTTTTGCAATTCCGAAGCAATTTCAATAGTTCCAAGCTCAACTCCGCCTTGTCCTAATTCCGGCAAAACTTGCAGCACTACTATTTTTTTGTTTTCTTGATTTTCCATACTTTTCACCTGTACAGTCCAATTAAAATTTGTCGCATTATACAATAAACACTGTATTTTTCAAAAATTTACGACAGGTTATACACATCAGCACACAAAAAAACACTGTTACCTTTTACAAGATAACAGCGTTTTTTAGGTTATTCATCAGTTTCATCAAGCGTACAACCTTTATCAGGTTCTGCCATCTCTTTAAACCAGTTTAAGACCTTTTGATCTGTCACAACTGTAATCAGCGAGCTGAAAACGGCTGCCACTAAAAATGTCGTAATCCCGGCGACAAGAGGCAACAGCCAAGCAAACAGCAAAAACATAATACATCTTTTGCGGTTGCTGCCGAAATAACAAGCAGCACAAAGAGACATAATCACCGAAACTATGCTATAAAAAGCATATTCAATGCCTTCTCCGCTTTCCAGATTAATCACTGTACCGTTAGCCTTGGCGCCAACAATCATTATTGCAAAAAATGCCACTACAAGAATGATAACACTAACCAAAGTTCTCTTCATAACTTATAAAATAAAGGGGTTATACATTAAAATTAAACAATAAGTTTATGGATATTT
>USCF01000016.1 GCA_900553115.1 uncultured Alphaproteobacteria bacterium | reverse complement strand
GTATGCTGAAAAAATTTATTTTATTAGTTGTTATTGCCGCTATTGGCGCTGGAGGCTGGTATGGCTGGCAAGAATACTGCACAAATCAAGAAAATATTTTAAAGAATCATATTGAAAAAAACTTTTCGTTTGACAGTGTAATCCGCAAAGCTCAAACTCTTGCTGCTGTACCTTATCAAGCTCCAAACACTTATTTGCCCGATGAGCTTAACAATCTTAGCTATGATGAACACCGTGATATCAGATTTGTGCGTGAAAACGGTCCGTGGTACAATCAAAATCTTCCCTATGAAATTCAATTTTTCCACCTTGGCAACATTTTTCAAATTTCAGTACCTATAAATGAGGTGGTAGACGGAGTTTCGCAAAGCATTAAATACTCCAGCAAATTTTTTGACTACGGAAAAAACAATCTGCATACCGAACAATTTGAAAATTTGGGTTATGCCGGTTTTAGAATCCATAGTCCGCTGAATACTTCGGCCTATTTTGACGAGTTGGTTACTTTTTTGGGCGCAAGCTATTTCCGTGGTTTGGCAAAAGGTCAAAAATACGGACTTTCCGCTCGCGGTTTGGCTGTTGACACTGCCGAAATGACTGGTGAAGAATTTCCAATATTCAAAGAATTTTGGATTGAAAAACCAAAACCTAAAGACAAATACATAAAATTATATGCTTTATTGGACAGCAAAAGCGTGAGCGGCGCTTATAGTTTCAAAATAATTCCGGGGACTAACACCATTATGGATATAGAAGCACGCCTATTTGCCCGCGCCGATATCAAAAAAATCGGTATTGCTCCGCTTACTTCCATGTTTTTGTTTGGTGAAAACAACAAACATGAATTTGATGACTATCGTCCCGAAGTTCATGACAGCGACGGCTTGCTGATTCACAATGGCAACGATGAATGGCTGTGGCGTCCGCTGGATAATTCTAAACATTTGCGTATCAGTTCATTTATGGATAACAATCCAAAAGGTTTCGGCTTGCTGCAGCGCGACCGCGACATCAAAAACTATCTGGATTTTGAAGCCCATTATCAAGACCGCCCGAGTGCGTGGGTTGAACCATTATCCGATTGGGGCAAAGGTTTGGTGCAGCTGGTAGAAATTCCGTCATTGCAAGAAATTCACGACAACATAGTCGCTTATTGGGTGCCGGAACAGCCTATTAAAGCCGGTGGAGAATATACCTATTCTTATCGCTTGATTTGGTTAAACGACGTGATGAAAGATAAAGAATTGGCTTCAATTACCGCTACCAGAACCGGTGTAGGCGGCGTTTCCGGAATCAACTTAGGTAACACAGACCGCAAATTTGTGATTGATTTTGTGGGTAAGGCGCTGGATGACAAATTCAATGAAAACAATATCAAACCGCAAGTTTCGGCTGTTAAAGGCAAAATCAACAGTGTCAGCAGCGTCTATAATCCAGTGACAAAAGGAGTGACGGTTTATGTAGATTATCAGCCGGAAGATGGCGATGAAATCAGAGTACTGCTGACCAAAGATGACACCCCGATTTCCGAAGTATGGAGCTATCAATGGTTAAACTAAGGATTCAAAGCGCTCAGGATATTATTGAGGCTTATATCAGCTGTTTAGGCATCAAAAAAAGTGAGGCTCAAACTCTGTTAGACTCTTACCCAAAATTAAACAAATCCAACAACTTAACAGCAGCTATTAATGAAATAATTTATCTAAAAGCCAAAGAAATTTTTAAAACAAAATTGGCTAAGACACAATTAATCGCTTTGTATAAAGCTGCTTTTATTGGGTTGGATATCGCCAAAAAATATGGCGCAAAACCTTTACTGCCCAATTTTGCGGATTCTGATTTTATGGAGCTTATGCGCAAAGCATATATTGAAACTGCACCATCGTATAAACTGACTGAAATGCCGACGCAAGAAATAGACACTATACATCTGCATAAAGCTAAAAAAGCAAAAGGAGAAAAAAAGTGATGAAAACTCGTCCAATCAGCGCCGCGCAAATCACCTTCCGACGTATTCTTATTTTTGGGTTGATGATTTTAACCACAATGTTTTTAACCTTTAAATGGGTTGTATCTATGCCAACCGACGCCAACACAGCGGCTCGCACAATCATGACTCTGTTGTTTGTCTTGACCACCGGCTGGATTGCTCTTTTCTTTTGGGCAAGCATATTCGGCTTTTTTGAATTGCTGGCAAATAAATCTATGCCGGGGATAATTTGGCCGGAAAAGAAAACTCCGCTTAAAACTAAAACCGCTATTTTAATGCCGATTTACAATGAAGAATGCGATATGGTTTATGCTCGCCTGCTGGCTATTGCAGATAGTCTGGTTAAAACCGGCCAGGCTCAGGCGTATGATATGTTTGTTTTGAGCGATACCACCAACCCTAAAATTTGGATAGAAGAAGAAAACGGCTGGATAAATGCCAAAAAATTAATGCCGAAAGAAATAAATTTATATTACCGCCGCCGTCCGCAAAACATTGCGCGCAAAAGCGGAAACATTGAAGATTTTTGCCATAAATGGGGCGCTCTCTATGATTATATGGTGGTTTTGGATGCAGACAGCCTTTTAGAAGGCAAAACTATTGTTGAAATGTCGCGTTTAATGGAACTTAACTCCGACACCGGTATTATTCAGGCGCCGCCGCAATGTATAAACAGCCGCTCGCTGTTTGCCCGCGTACAGCAATTTGCCGGCAAGGTTTATGGTAATATTGTTTCGGCCGGACTATGCTTTTGGCAGGTTCATGACAGCAACTATTGGGGACATAACGCCATAATCCGCATCAAAGCTTTTATGGAGTGCTGCGGTTTGCCGGTTTTAAAAGGGCCTAAACCGTTTGGTGGCCATATTTTAAGCCACGATTTTGTGGAAGCGGCTTTAATCCGCCGCGGAGGCTGGTATGCTTGGCTGCTGCCGGAACTGGGCGGTAGTTATGAAGAATGTCCGCCGACAATGATAGATTTTGCCACCCGTGACCGCCGCTGGTGTCAAGGCAACATTCAACATTTGGAAATATTGGTATCAAAGCATATCCACCCGATTAGCCGCATACACTTTACTATTGGCATAATGTCTTATCTTTCCTCACCGCTGTGGTTTATTTTTCTGGTTTCAGGAATTTTAGTGGCGCTGGGACATGTTTATTTTCCGCCGGAATATTTTTCGACCGAACAATCATTGTTCCCTAACTGGCCTATTTTTGATAAAATGGGAACCATCACGCTGTTTTTGATTTCAATGTTTATGCTGATTTTTCCTAAGTTTTTGGGTATGATTATTTATTTGAAAAACAACAAATTCAAAAACATCGGTGGCTTTTTCGGCACTATAAAAAGCGTATTGGCCGAGATTGTGTTTTCGGCTTTGATTGCACCGATTATGATGATTTTTCAAACCAAATTCGTATGGGAAATTTTAACCGGTCAAGACGTGGGGTGGAACACCCAAAGCCGTGACGGTTATACTACATGGAAAGAGGCTTTTCAACGTCATATTAGTCACACAATTTTAGGCGTGCTGACAACTTATGTAGTTTATGACCAGCTGCCGGCTCTGTTTTATTGGATGCTGCCGGTAACTTTGGGACTGATGCTTTCTATTCCGCTTTCAGTATTATCCTCTTATGAGGGATTGGGACGCTTTGCTTTCAAACACAATTGGTTTGTGATTCCCGAAGAAAAGCACATACCGGAAATTACCGCAACCGTGCAAAAAGAAGCGCCGATTTTGATGAAACAAAGCAAAAAGCGCGGTGTGCTTGATGTGATAGAAGATAATTATCTTTTGCAAATTCATACCCTGATGCTGGAAGTAAACGGTCCGGCGCCTGATTTTGGCAAAACAGTTTTAGATGAAGCTAAAATCAAATTGGATAACTACCTGAACTATGGCAAAGAACCAAACTTTAGCCGCGAAGAAGAAATCGCCCTGCTCTATGAGCCAGAAGTTTTGGAAGAAGCCAGTTTGGAGCTAAAATTGAAATAAAAATATTGACTGCAAATTGAAACACCCTGTCATGATTTTTGACAGGGTGTTTTTTAGCCGCTAAAACCTTAAAATCTATATTGTAAACCGGCAGTAACTTCTCTGAAGTTGTTTGTATAGCCAGAACCGATATATGAATATCTGCCAACAACGCGGGCGCCCCAGTTTTGGTTAAAGTCATATTGCAAACCCAAACCGGCGCGGTAGCCAACTTTGTTATATGAGGTTTTAGGAAAGTTTTTATATTTAGCGTGATAAATACCGGCGCCGACAGTTCCTAACAAACTCAAATTAGAGCAAAACATTGGATACTTGCCATATGCGTCTAATGCATAAACCGAGAAATAGTTTTTACCGCGTTTACCTTCCAAAGTACGGCCTTTAATTTCGCCGGATTGCTGATATGAAAATTCCAAATCCCAATTTTCATATAACTGCATACCAACATTAGCTTTGCCGGAATGAAAATATTTTTTCATATTTTTAGCCTGATTACCCTGTTTAGCCTTAAAGAAAGAATAATCTGCACCAACATACGGACGATATTCATTTATGTTCCAGCTCATGGCCTGAGCATTAAGAGCAAAAATACTGGCAACACCTGCCAACAATAATGTCTTTTTCATATTTTAATCTCCATTTATAAATGTGTTAAATGACAAAAACAAGTATTTTACAACACTTTCAAAATTGTATATAACCGTGAAAAAACAAATTTAAATAGTGACAGCAAAAAAAATGACGCTACAATATGGGCAAATAAAGGAGATTTCTATGTTTTGCAAACCAAAAAAAGATTGTGCTTTATGCCCGCGTTTGGTAGAATTTCGCCACGGTAACCAGCAAAAGTTTCCAACCTACCACAATGGACCGGTTACGCCTTTTGGCTCGCTGGAGTCGCAAATTTTAGTGGTTGGGCTAGCTCCAGGGCTAAACGGCGCCAACCAAACAGACCGTCCGTTTACCAATGACTACGCCGGCGATATACTTTATCCGGCGCTAAAAAAATTTGGCTTTGCTCAAGGCAATTATCAAAAACGTAAGGACGACGGCTTTGAACTGATTAACGTCCGTGTAACTAACTCTGTGCGCTGCGTGCCGCCGCAAAACAAAGTTAATGCCGCCGAAATTGCTGCTTGCCGGCCGTTTTTACAGCAAGAAATAGCTTCTATGCCCAATCTGAAAGTCATTCTTTCGTTAGGTTCGGTTTCGCATGGTGCTGTTTTACAAGCTTTGGGATATACAAAAGCCGCATTCAAATTTGCCCACAGAGCGGAACATTTTTTGCCTAAACATAATTTGATATTGCTGGACTCCTATCACACTTCACGCTACAACATCAACACCAATGTTTTGACGGCGGAGATGTTTGACCAGATTGTTGCGCGTTTAAAAGAACTGATTTAACTTGAAATCCGACACCGCTTTACCCATATTTTGTTTGAAAGGAAACAAATGCTAAAAAAAGCTGTTTTTATCTGCCTGTGCTGGTTATATTGCCTGCCGCTCATTGCCGCTGAAAACTCCAAGAGTACAGACAACACCACTATTGAGCTTTTTTCAAACGGTAAAACTGAATATATCGCCCGTTTTGCCATTAGAGACGGCTGGCATATTTATTGGAGCAATCCTGGGGAAATCGGTCGTCCGACAACTGTTTCCAGCAACAAAGCCGACAGTGGACTGAAAATATTGAATCAATCGGCACCGCAAATTGTTAAAGCCTTTGATATTATTGACGAATATGTTTATAAAAAATCAGCTTATTTTCACCTAAAACTAAAACAAACCAAAGATGTGGAACTGACATTTTCTTTTGTGGAATGCAATGATGTCTGCAAACCTCAATCCTTGAGTTTTGACTTGCAAGAACTGCCGCAAACGCCAAAAGAAATTTGGAACAATATGCAGTCAGATTTGAAAGTGTCGCTGCCGCAAAAACTCAGCGTTAACAGTCCAACCTCTCAAAACAAAATTCAAATTGAACTGCCGCCGCATACCAACATAAGCTTTTTACCGGCACAAAGCGGACGCGTTGCCGAACAATCAATCAAAATCAGCGAAGAAAACAACAAAACACTTATCAGCTGGGAAAACGATAGTACAGAAAGCGAACCACTTTCACAGGCTTTAGTGGTCACGCCAGACAAATCATACGCTTTGGAAATTGGCTATAAAGATGCTCCGGAATTTGGATTGGCCTATATTTTGCTGCTGGCTTTTTTTGGTGGAATTATTCTCAACGCAATGCCCTGCGTTTTTCCAATTTTATCACTCAAGATTTTTACCCTTTTAAACAAAAATAATGAGCCTCGCCGCTTTGCCAGAGCCTTTAGCTATACTTTAGGCGTGGTGACTTGCTTTATGCTTCTGACCGCAATTTTAGTGCTGGTTAAGCATGAAGGAGCGGCCATCGGCTGGGGTTTTCAGTTGCAATCGCCATGGTTTGTCGGGGTTATGGCCATGCTTTTTTTCCTTTTATTTTTATTGATGATTGACATTTTGCACTTTCCGGATTTCAACAACAATAAGACTTATAAACTCTCTGGAATAAACGCTTTTTGCACCGGTTTTTTTGCCGTTTTAATTGCTAGCCCTTGCACAGGTCCTTTTATGGGCGCGGCAATCGGCTATGCCTTTATGCAAAACGACGCCCAAATATTTGCCATTTTTGCTATGCTGGCAATCGGCTATGCTCTGCCATATGCTCTGATAGAAATGTTTCCGCATATGCTCGGACGTATTTTACCCAAACCGGGGAAATGGATGAAAACGGTAAAATATATTTTGGCTGTGCCTTTGCTATTAACCGCATTGTGGCTGCTAAGCATTTTGGCAACACAAATTAACCACTCGGGCGAACAAGTAACCGAAGAACTGAATTGGCAGCCTTACGACGCACAGCGAATTACCAGCGCCGCGGCAAACGGCGAGAGAGTGTTTATAGATTTTACGGCAGACTGGTGTTTGACCTGCCAATTTAATGAAAAAATTTTGCTCAATACAGAACGCTTCAAACACTTTGTCGCTGATAAAAATGTAAAATTGTTTCGTGCGGACTTGACCGAAGATAATGATATTTATACCGCAGCCCTAAATGCCTACGGCCGCGACGGAATACCGGTATATGTATATTATGTTGACGGAAAATACGAAATTTTACCGCTTTTCTTTAGTATCGGAAGTTTGAAATAAAACTAAAATTCCATATTTATGCCACAAGCTTCATTGTCTTTTTTGCAAGATTTGCATATTTCATTTATTTCAGCAACTGTTAAGTCTCGCAAACATTTTTGCCCTGCAGGGCATGATGTGTTTCCCCAATAAACAGTTGAACTTTCCATTTTACTCCATTGATAAAACCTAGAAAACTGCACAACATCACTCAGGCGCTGAGTCAAATTTAGCATAACTTCACGACATAAAGTTAAGGAAAATCCTTCTGATTTTCCGGATATCCAGCCATTAGAGTTAAGTTTAGTTCCAAGATAAATATCTATGACTAAACGATTTCTTCTAGAAAACATTAATACCGGATTTCCCTCAGAATCATACATTCTGGTTGAGGATGCATATTTCCAAGTTTCAGGAACTAACGATGCCGATTGCACATAATTACTCAAACCGACTTGATAGTCATAGCCTGTGTCTTTTGACATATTTTGGAATTCATTCACCTTATCCATTAAACCAAATATTAAATAACTATATTCCGAAACCAGCTTATTAGCCTTCCATTTTTCCATAGCTTTTGAATATCCGGCGATACCTCCAACGCTTAACACAGCAATTATTGCCAGCACGCCAAGCATTTCAATCATACTGCGGCCATGTTGATTATTTATCATCACTACTTCCCATCATTTTGAAATTACAACAAAAAAGCTACCGACGAGGTAGCTGGAAGTTGACAACTATATATATTAGATAGTGTAGCTTATTAGCTATATATTACATACAGCATATTCAGCTACCTTCCAGCCATATAGACCAGAAGGTATGCTTGATTAACGTCTGACACTAAGACGAATATATAGAGGTTGTCACACCCCAGACAGACTATCGCCTGTCTAGCTTCAAAGTAATGGTAAAAATAAAAAATGTAAAGTTTAAATTTTATTATTCTTCATCAAGAATAATAAATTCATCGTTGCCGATAACATTCAAAACAGCGCGGGCGCGTTCATCCAACAAATCCAAATCCAAGCTTGATTTGGACAGCAATTTTACTTTTTGCTCCCAATCTTGGCGCTGTTGGTCGTAGCTTTGATTAACTTTTTCGGCCTCAGCAACTTTGTCTTGCAAATACATATATTTCAAAAAACCACGGTCGCCTTTAACGGCAAAATATGAAAAATAAGAACATAGCACCATCAAAAGCACTATAAATCCAGAACTTTTACATTTTGCAACAATGTACGACCAGAATCCCATTTTTTTACCTTTTGTATTTTTAACTAAGCCAATTCGACCATATTTTTATTAAAAAAAAGTTAGTTTCAGACAATTAATAAAAATTTTCTACCGTCTTCAAAAAACGATTGGAATGACTGTCTATTAAGCGGCCATCTTTTAGACTGACAACTCTATCCATTTTATGCGCCAAATCAATATTATGCGTGGCAATAAGCGCGGATAATCCGGTTTCTTTCACCACTTCCAGCAAAGTTAAAAACACATTATCCGAAGTATTGGGGTCCAAATTTCCGGTCGGCTCATCGGCCAATAAAAGCTTGGGTGCGTTAGCTAAGGCTCTGGCAATTGCGACTCGCTGCTGCTCGCCGCCAGAAAGCTCCGCCGGACGATGATGTTCACGTTCATTCAAACCCAAACGCTGCAACAGCCACATAGCCTTGTCGGCGGCTTCTTTATATTTTACTCCGGCTATCAGCTGCGGAATAATCACATTTTCTGCCGCGTCAAAATCCGGCAGCAAGTTATGATATTGATAAACAAAACCTAAATAGTCGCGGCGCAGCATGGTGCGGACATTATCCGAATTTCCGGTACAGTTTTCACCATCAATATAAACTTCGCCGTCTGTCGGATTTTCCAAGAGTCCGGCAATTTGCAGCAATGTCGATTTGCCAGAGCCGGAAGGTCCTATTAGCGCAACCACTTCTTTAGGTCGGATATCCAAGTTTACATCTTTCAAAACTTCCAGAATTTCGTTTCCCTGACGAAAAGTTTTGTTAATATTTTTCAGGGTTAAAGTAGTGTTATTCATAGCGTAAAGCCTCCGACGGATCTAATTTTGCGGCGCGGTATGCCGGATATATGGTGGCTAAAAAAGACAAAACCAAAGTCAAAAGCACAACCAGTGTAACTTCTAACGAATCTACTTTTGCCGGCAGCTGCGACAGAAAATATATTTCTGCCGAAAATAAGTCGCGTCCGGAAATTGTCTGTAAAAATTGGCGGATATTTTCAATATTCTCACAAAACAACAACCCCAAAGACACGCCGATTCCAGTACCGACAAAGCCGATAAATGCTCCATCTAAAAAGAAAATCCGCATAATCATACCGCGGGTTGCCCCCATTGTTCTCAGCACGGCAACATCACGGCTTTTATCTTTTACCAGCATTATCAAGCCGGTAATAATGTTGAACGCCGCCACCAAAATAATCAACGTCAGAATTAAAAACATCACGTTGCGTTCCACGTCAAGCGCGTTGAAAAACGCCGAATTTGATTGTTTCCAGTCATAAACATAGGCGTCCAAACTAACACTGCGTTCAATCAAAGAGCGCATCTTAGGCAGCTGATTTTCATCGGTCAAACTAACATCAATCACCGTAGCAGAGTCTTTCAACCCAAAATATTTTTGCGCGGCGTCAAGCGGCATAAAAATATAGTTAGCGTCATACTCATACATTCCCATACTGAACGTTCCCACTACCGGATACGACTTTATTCTAGGCACGGAGCCAAACGCCGTAACTTTGCCATTTGGGGAAATTAAAGTGATTTCATCGCCAACAAAAACCCCAAGTTTACGCGCCAATTTATCTCCCAAAACCACAACATCACCGCTAAAACCTTCAATATCCATATGGGCGAAACCGTCGCGCATCACTTTCTTTTTTAAGATATCTTCTTTTTCTATTCCGCGGACCATAGCACCTTCAGCGCCACGCGAAGAAGACACTAAAAGCTGTTTTTCTATCAGCGGCAAAGCCGTATCAATCCCCGGAATACTTTCTAAATCGGCAACGGCTTTTTTGTAGTTATTAAATGGAAAACCAGCAGATGACACAATGGAAATATGACCGTTAATTCCCAATATACGGTTCAGCAATTCGGCCTTAAAGCCATTCATCACTGACATAACAATGATTAAAGTTGCCACGCCCAAAGCTATACCGGTAAATGCAAAACCGGTAATCACCGAAATAAATCCTTCTTTACGCTTGGCGCGCAAATATCTCCAGGCCGCCAGCCGTTCAAATTTAGAAAACAAAACTAATCTCCTCTGTTTTTGTTGAATGTAGCCAAAGCACAAAAGTTTTGCAACTTTTTCAAAAGGATATACACAAGGTTAATTGTTTTTCACATGCCGATTTTTTGATTTAACTTTAATACGTCGACAATAGAAAAAACAGTGTAGAACTGCTCAAAAACTCGATCTATTTTCTTTTTATTGATATTGCTGCGGAAAAACGAACAGGCTTCAAACATATCTTGTTTGGTTGGAATCGCCAGCAGCAGCTGATTTTTATTGAAACTAAACTGAATTGATTTACCATCATACAGCTCCGTCAATTTGAGCATCCGTTCCATAAAAGCCGTAGTCAACAAATAACGCGCTTCTATCTGGTCAGAAGAATACACCTCAAACAATTTTTCAAAATACAAATCTTCTAGTTTTACACGTTCTAAACCGGTTATATGCTTTAAAAAATTGAATAGGCCTTTATCCTTTAGCACTACCGTGCGTCCCTTAAAATTTTTATTCATCGTCAATAAAACGCAAATACCTCTAAACGTGTTTTTTTTGCGGCTGCGGCGGTTGAGCTGAGATGCATTGCCAAATTTTTCATCAACCTCGGTGTATATAATTTCTTTTTGCAGCAACTCTTCCGAAATAGTAATGGCCACATCTTTATAAGTGCCGCAAAAATAATCATCGCCTTTATGAATATTATATTGACCGAATAAATCAGACTCACGCAGCAAATCATCTGGCAAATATTGCTCGTTATGATAAGAAAAAGTACCAAAGAAATTGGCAAAATCTGCCATAATTGTGTTTTTAGCCTTCTTTTTATAAAAATATACCGGCCCGCGTAAGATAATGATAACAAAACCGGAAACACTCAAAATCACACCGATATCCGCCGCATTATCATTGGACATGGTTAAAATAGCACAAAGAATCAACGGATAAAAAATTATAGACATCAAT
>USCF01000015.1 GCA_900553115.1 uncultured Alphaproteobacteria bacterium | reverse complement strand
ATTATCAACAGCGTTGGTGGCGGTTTTCGCAGCTACACAGGCTAATGCTTTTGAAGTTAAAGACAATGTTAACTTAAATACTATTTTTAAGGACGGAATTGTAAAAGATTATATTTGGTCGCAAACCGGAAAAACAGGAACTTTGACTACATCAAATATTAATATTACAAGTGATTTTGATACAGCAAAAGATAATGTGAAACCAGAAAACTGGGGACGGTCAATAGTTTATGCCAGAGAAAATTCGAAATTAATTTTAGGTAATGAAAATACTAATAATTTAACAATATCTGCTACTAAGGGAAAAGCTGTCTATGCAGAATATGGCAGTCAGATTGAGTTAAGAGGCAAAGTAATAGATATCAATTCAGTAGGTGATGCAAATGTTCCAAGTTCAGGAAGAAGCGTAGTTTCTTGGGATCCAAATTCTAAAATAACGCTTACCGGAGATGATGTTAATATTCATTCTGTAAACGGTGACATAGCCGTGATGTCTAAAGCCGAAGCTGCATTAGATATTTCTGCTAAAAACGTAGATATCGTGGCAGACAATGGCAATGGTCTGCATGCAGGAAATAATACTCTGGACAGTAAAGGTCCTTTAGCTACTCTCAACATAAAGGCTGATAATATTAATATCAAGGCAGATGGCAAAGATGGTTATGCTGTTGGGGCTATGAGCCAAGGTATTGTTAATATTGATGGTAATACGACGCTCAAGGGTAAAAATGCTTTGCTTACTCGAGGTTATGCAAAAACTACAATTAATAAATCTGGTAAAAATACAGTCAAAATGGACGGTGATATCAACTTTAACTATATGGAAGATACATCAAATACACCAATTGATGCTACTGTAGATGTTACTTTATCCGGTGCAGATTCTTACTGGACAGGTAACACGATTGTTGAATATGAGTATGAAAAAAATAAACCAAGCGAGGAAAAGTTAAAAGTTACGGGCGCTACCATCAATCTAAAAGACGGGGCGACATGGAACGCTACGGCTATCACCGATAACAAGGGCGAAAAAGACGGCTATTATTACACCGCATTGAACAATCTGAATGTTGATAAGGGAACTATCAATATTTTAGACACCACCCGCGGTGTGAGCGTTGATACTCTTAACGCCAAAGATACAACAGTAACCGGAGGAGTTTTGAATATTAACAAAGCGATGAATGTGACCGGTGATTTGACTTTGGATTCCGGAACTGCCGGCGATGGTACAATCACTTTTGCCAAAGGTTCTAATTTGTCGGTTAAAGTTAATAAAACCGCAATCGCCAACAACGTTGTTAACAACGGCGCAACTTTGAATATGGTTTTTGACACAGGTTTTGAGGGTGAATATCAGCTTGTTACCGGCTCTTTGGATAAAGAATTTGACGGCTACAACAATAACGCTTTGTATAACATTGCGTCATCTAAAAACGGCACTTATCAGATTAGCAAAAAAACAGCTCAAGAAATTTCTGAAGCAGTGTCTGCTACACAAAACGAGGCTAATGTTATCGCAGCTTTAACAGCCCAAAGCGACACAGGCAATGCCAAAGCTAATATTATTGCAAATTCGGTTAACGACGCTTTGCAAAGCGGAAACAAGGCGGAAATTGCTGCCGCTAAAGAGGCCGCTTCGGCTTTGGCTCCAGATGTTGCTCCGGTTGTTTCGCAAACCGAAACTACGGTTGCAAATCAAATTTATAGTGCTATCGGCACACGTTTGAGCGGCGGAATCAATAACGCAAATCAAGGTATTTCTTCTGGTGATATGCTGGACGATGCCGCGGTTTGGGTTCAAGGTTTGTATAACAAATCTAAACTGAACAACACCTCAAAAGCTTATGGCTATGACGCTGACACTTATGGAACAGCTTTCGGTTTGGAAAAATATGTGACTAAAGCAACTAAACTTGGTGCCGGTTATGCTTATAACTCTACCGATATTGACGGTCACAACCGTGATACCGATGTTCATACAAGCACTTTGTTTGCATACGGTGAATACAAACCAAACAATTGGTTCGTAAATGGTATCGCATCATACGGCTGGTCTGACTATTCCGAAACAAAACATTCTACTGTTGATGTAAAATCTAAGTACGATGTTAATACATTCGGTTTGCAAGCTATGACCGGTTATGATTTCAATTTGCCGCAAGCCTTTACTTTGACGCCGGAAGCCGGTGTGCGTTATGCGCGTGTTGAGCAAGACGGCTATATCGACGATGCCGGACAAAGTGTAAAAAGCCGTAACAGCAATATTTGGACAGGCGTTGCCGGTGCTAAATTAAGCAAAGATTTTGCCGCCGACAATGGTATGATTTTCAAACCGGAATTGCGTTTGGCCGCAACATATGATTTGAAAAACGACAAAGGCAATACATTGGTAACATTGGCCAACGGCACTTCATATTCTGTACAAAACACATCTTTAAAACGTTTTGGTGTTGAAGTCGGTGCCGGCGTAACTGCTGATTTGAGCGATAATGTTGAACTTTCTATGGGCTATGAGGGCCGCTTCCGCAGCCACTATCAAGACCATACAGGTTTGATTAACGCTAAATACAAATTCTAGTTTTTAACCTCTAAATACTAAAAACGCCTTACTCCAAAAGAGTAGGGCGTTTTGCTAATTTAATCATGCAAAAATGGATTTGGCATAATTGAACGGTAGTTGTGCATAAATTCACTAGGCTTGCATTCAACTTTGAACTTTGGCGCCATTTGTGTAAAAAACAAATGTTTATTTTTCAAAACTTCCAGACATTTGCCCAAATCAATCTGCTGATTGCGTCGTTTAGCCAGAATATCCAGCGTTTTCAAAAACAAATCTGCCGAATTCATCAGCGTAAGCTGTTTGGGTATGCGACAAAGTACATCTTTAATGTTTTTGTGGTACTTCTGCATATCGTTCATAATTTCGTTCAAATCACGGACAATGCTGCTGATCAGCCTTTGCGTATGAATGTAGGTAACATCATTTGAAGCATCTCGAGCCAGCTTGTAGTTAAACAGATTATGAGTGAATTCTGTCAAATCTTGATGGACTTCATCATTCATTTTTTCACCAAAAATATATGACGCATTACCTTTTTTGCGGGCTTTATCTAAGTCAGCAATCATTGGTTGAACGGCATCCGGATCAATGGCAAGACAAACCGGCAGCATCAAAGGCAATTTGTCACGATAAAAATGTATCAGCGTGGCAAAAGCGTTCAAGGGCTTGTCTGGTTTAGTCAAAACAGCACAGTCCCAGTCGATGTAGGTTTGAATCAGTTGCTCGGCAGTAGATTGCGGACAATCAACATGATGTGTTTGGTGCGTGCGATGAAACTTTTGAATTTGTTTTTCATCAAGCCACGGCACAGCATATAAAAACAATTTGTCGGAGTCATGCAGCCAGCCGGAAAGCGTGTTGCAACCGGTCAGATAATGTTCACGCTCCAAAAAAGCCAGCTTGTGTTCAAGTGTGTAGGCTTCGGAAGGCAAACGCCAATGACCATTAGGATTCCATTTGTCGGCAATAGAGTTTAAAAACTTTTTTACCGAATTGTTTAAAAAATGTGTAGCCATAAATAATAAAAAATTAAAAATTAGAAATTAGCTACCAATGTACGCCGATTTATTAAAAAGTCAACTATTTTATCTAAAAAATGCAAATCTTAATCAGTTGGCCGCATGGTAACGCTTATAGTGCTTTGCCGCCCCATATTGTCTACGGCTTTAATCTGATTTTTACCGTAAACGGGAGCAATGGTAAAAGTTTCTTCAGCTTTGGATGATCCGGAAAACTTATTGTTGACAAACCAGTAAACCGTATCGGTTTCGGCGTCTAAAGAGGCTTTGAGGGGGATTTTATCTTTGTTTGGGTGCTTAATCAAAAAAGTGCTGTTGTCGCTAGGAGATAGAATCTGCGGAGCAAAACCTTGCTTAAAATCTTCAATAGCGGTGCAGCTTTCTTTAAATGCCGGCGGCAATTTAAGGTTTACACCGGCAGATTTGAAGGCGGCAAGCACATCTGACGGCCAAAAGTTATATGGTTTGAGGATTGTTGCCGGCGGCGTATGACGGCAAGCGCGCAGTCCAGTTTTGATATCAATGGGAATTAGTCGGTTGACGTTGGACATTTTTATTGAGGTGACACCGGGGATAAAAAATGTTTCGGCTTGTTTGGTGCAAAAAGCTGTTGCCAAATCTCCGGTGTCGCGGCAGATTTTCACCTTTGCTAAATTAAAATTATCTGGAATATATAAGCTATTGGCTTTTTTCGGCGGAGCGGATATTTGCCACGCTATGCGGAAAAACAGCGGTGCGGCCAAATTTTTACCGATAAAGGCTGGATTTGGAGTGCCGTCAAAGTTGCCGAACCAAACAACCAGTGTATATTTCCCAAAATTTCCAGCGGTCCAAGCGTCTTTATAGCCATAGGAAGTTCCGGTTTTCCATGCGGTTTTAAGTTCTGAATTTTGCTTAGCGAAAGGGATTTTCTGGCTATTGTCGTTTTCACTTCTGGTCAGCATATAGTTTGTCAAAAAAGCGGCTTCCGGCAAGATATTTTGCTCACTGTTAATAGGTTCGGTGGTTAAAAAACGCAGTTTGCCGAAATTACCGTTATTGGCAAGCATGGCATACATACCGGCCAGATTTTCCACGGATACTTCCACTCCGCCCAAAGCCATGGATAAACCATAGTAATCGGCGCTTTTAGTAAAAGTAACGCCGCATTTTTGCAGTAAATCATAAAAATTTTGCTCGCCGATTTGCAGCAATAAATCAACAGCCGGTATGTTGCGGCTCAAGGTCAAAGCGTGGGTGGCGTCGATTAAACCAAAGTAAGTGTAATCAAAATTTTCCGGAGCATAGGCGCCGTATTTCCGCGGCACGTCTTTTAGCATGCTAAGCGGGTGGATAATTCCTTTTTGCAAAGCAAGCGCATAAATAAAAGGCTTGAGCGCGGAGCCTGGCGAGCGTTTTGCCTGTATACCGTCGACCTGCCCGAAAATGCTTGTGTTATAAAAATCTGCTGAACCAACATAGGCTAAAACAGACAGATCTTGATTGTCAAGCAGCAGCGCCGCCGCATTGTGGACTCCGTTTTTATGCTGCTCTTCTACATATTTTTGCAGGGTTAGCCTAATTTTTTCTTGGAGAGATAAATCAAGAGTGCTTTGCAGATTGCCATTGTGATTCTGTAAAATCCGGCGGGTGAAGTGCGGGGCAAAATTAGGCAGATAAATATAAGATTCCAGTGGTAAATCTAAATAATCATTTTGCTGATGGCGGTATGTTTTACGCCAGATTTTTTTCAATCGGTTTGCAGCAATGAGATTATTTTGCTTGGTTGTAGGCTGCAATAGCGAACGTTTGGTAGGGTTTTGCGGAATAACGGTTAAAGCCATAATTTGCGGTAAATTAAGTTTTGAAACCTTGGTTTTGAAATATATAAGAGAAGCGGCGCCGATACCTTCAATATTTCCGCCGTAAGGAGCAATGTTGAAATAAACTTCTAAAATTTGCTTTTTGCTATAAAAAAGTTCAATTTGCAGCGCCCGTAAAATTTGTTCTATTTTACCAGCAAGTTTAGTAGAATCAATATGATAAACAATACGAGCCACCTGCATACTGATGGTGGAAGCTCCTTGCCGGCGTCCGCCTTTAGCCATCTCTGCCAGCGCGCGGATAAAACTAACCGGATTAACGCCGAAATGACTGTAGAAGTGCTTATCTTCATAAAGCAGCAGGGCTTGTTGCGCCTCATGCGGAATTTCGGTTAAAGGTGTGTAGAGCCGGTATTTGTCATCTAAACTGAGAGATAATTTAAGCAGGTGGCCGCTACGGTCATATATAGCGCTGGAAAAACTATATTGATTATACAAATCCGGTTTAGGCACCAAAAAGTATAAAAGCGTCCCAAACAACGCCAATCCACAGAAAAAACGGAGAGCACGTTGTTTTTTTAGAGCGATAATCTTTAGGTGCAAGCTTATTCTCCGACGGATATTTTGCTAAGGGCAGAGTTTGCTCGGACTAAAGGCTGATACATGGCAGAACCATATACCGGCGGCAAGCTGAAAGTACCTTCGGCCACCACTTTTACTTTGTAGCTGAAACTATGTTTAGAAACAAAAGCGGTGGCGTAAACGTTTACTCTGTCTTCACGTATTTCATAACTGTAGGTGTCGTCGTCCAAAGTCAGCGAATTGTCAACCACTTCAAAACAGCCGGCTAATAAATCCACAAATGCGACATCGTTAATCGGGTCTTTGCCTAAACTGCGGTAGTTCACTTTGACGGTTAAAACATCACCGAGTTTGGCCGCGCTTACGGTTTGATCGTTTTTATCATAATAAGTCTTGCTGACTTCCAAGCCATTGGCCATAGGTGAAAAAGTGGCGTTTTTGCTAAAACCTTGCTGATTGTTAACATAATAAAAAGGTTTAGCCGCGCTTACTGTTAAATCTTTTGTCTGCGGAGTATAGGCAACAGTCGGAAAGGGATTATAAAAGGTTTCGAACTCAGAAAATTTGATGTTTTTATCATCAGTAAAGTTGTTAAAAGCATTTAAGGCTAAAACCGACCAGCTTGCGGAATAGGTGGTAAAGTTGGCGTTTTTCAGAGGCTCAAGCAAAGTTTCAAGGCTTTCTTTATTCAATGTTTTTAATTTTTCCGGAAAATGAGTTGCCAGCAAATATATATTGACCGCACTGTCTACCGGATTTTGGGTGTTTTTATACTGTCCGGCTAAAGACAGCGCTCTTTTAGCATCTTGTAAAAGTATATAGCCGGAAGCTAAAAATTCAGCATTAAGGCTTTGCTGCCATTCTTTAGCATAATTGGCTTTGAAAAATTCTTCCAAATTGAGCCAATAGTTTGTGGTGGTTTTGCCGCTCAATGTTAGAATATACGCAGCGTAAGCCGGAGCAATATCATCTAGGTTTTCCGGCTGTTGAGCGGCGATGGTTGCGCTGTATTCAAGCGCGGAATCTAATAGGTTTTCCGGAACATTAAAGCCATGCTGTTTAGCTAGAACCAAGAAATGAGCAGCGTATAAAGAATCTCTTGTATCAACTTCAAGTCCGTTGTTGCTCCAAGCCGTAAAGCCACCGCTGATAGTTTGGCGTTCGCGTAAAATTCTGACAGCATCGTCAAACAAGGCGTATACGTCAATATTTTTTACCAGCTCCGGCGATTTGAAAAACAATTCCACAGTTGGAAATACTTTGCTTATTGTTTGTTCAGTGCAATAGTGCGGATATTTATCCAGATATTGCAAAAGTCCCTGCGCCAATACCAGAGGAGAAACAGAGGCCGAAAGCTGCTGCAACCTGTATTCAGCATATAAATCATCAGCTTTTTTAAGCGTGTATTCGTTTTTTGCCAGCCCCATGTCAAATTTAGTGCTGAAAGGAACCGCAGGGCGAATGCTCAAAGTATATGGCATAACAGCGTGCTGGTTGGCGTCAAGTTGGTTGACTGCTTTAAATGTCAGTGTCTGAGATCCCAAAGATTGTCCAGCCTTTAATCTGAATTTCAGTAAGGCCTCGGAATTTGCTGCCAAATCTAGTGTTTGTTCTTTTTCACTTAAGATTTCCAGCCCATTGTCTGCATCTAAGGAAACCTTTATTTTTGCCGGCTGTTCAAGCAAATTGCCAACGCTTAGACCAATGACAAATTCATCATTAGGAGCCACATTATAGGGGCCGGACGGCGTCAGCGCAAAATCACCGCGGGCTAAGACGCTTTTTTCAGCGCTGCCAAAGCGTGCTTCCGAAACCGCTTCGGCCATAACCCTTAGGTTGCCGTTAAATGTTTCTGGAACATGATATGTATAGTTTCCGCTAGAGTTTTGAGTGTCCAGAATACCGCTCCAAAATGCAACCGGCTTATCTGTTTTGCGTGCAAATGGATTTAAGTTGAGGTTCAACATCTCTTCATCATCACCGCCATCGCCGCCAACAGAACTTAAGCGGCGTAAAAAGCTGATATCCGGCATAATCAAATCCATAATCTGATAGGTGTAAACCTGCAAAGCTTTTTTGTTTAAAAATATATTCAGAAGGTTAGGGGTTTTGTAATTGGCGACCTGCAAAATACCTTCGTTAACGCCGTAAATGACGATGTTTGCCGGTTCGGAAGTTTTGTAACCGATTACTAAATCGTCGCCGGGTTTGACAATTTCAGGAGTGTTTAATTCTATATCAAGCCGGCGGTTGCTTTTATTGATATTGAACGCCGCCGCAGCGTAGCTCATAGCCGGTGTATAAATTTCCGGAGATTGCAGCGAGCGGAAAAACGCCACATTGACATAGGCATTTCCTTCAATATCTTTCGGCAAGGTTATTTGTTCATTAACAGAGGTTGTGTGCGACTTAAACCATTTATAAGCGTAAACATTGTCCCGCTCAATAGTGATAAGCCCGTAGCCGCTGTAAGGGGCAGTAATTTGCATGGCTATATTTTCACCGGCCGCATATTCGCTTTTATCAAGTTTCAGCTCCAGACGCGCGTCTTTATCGGCGCTGAATTTTAAATTGGTTTCACCGGCGACGGAATAATCAATTTTAGCCAGTATAGTTCCATTTTCATCTGAAATGCTCAAACTATAATCACCGGCTTCGGCGGTAAGCAGAAGTTCGGATTTTCCGCCGCTGCCGATAGATAATGGGGTTTGGCTGATATTTTGTTCGTGAGCCATCATCTGATATTCATAGGTGCCGTTTTTTTGCTCCACTAAAGACGGCGCGTATTCTTTTCTGGCAAAGGTTAAAATCAAATTACTTTTATCCAAAGACTGCAGTTTATTATCAATGGCGATAAACTCAATCTTTCGTTCTGTATTTTTGGCAATGTAATTTAAATCTCCGTCCGTTTTCCAGCCGATTAAATATTCTGCCGGAGAAACCAAGGCCGAGAGGCCAGTATTGACGCCGCGGGCGCTGCCGGCTTCAAAACCGTTAATTTGCAAATAAAGGTTATATGTTCCTTGTTCAAAAGATGACAAATCTATGTCAATAGACGCTTTGCCGTCTTTATCGGTTTTTGTTTCCGGAAGGTTATCATTATAAGCGCGCACTTTTTGAGTTTGAAGTGGATTTTTGAAGGTGAAATCTTTATATTTAGCAAATTTAAATGAAGCCGGAACTAAATTATAATCGGCTTGTAAAGTATGTTGTGCCGCCGGCGCACCGTATAAATTTTGCAAGTCTATAAGTGCCTGCAGACTTTTGCCGTTAAACCAGCCTTCGCTGATTATAGGCTGCCATTCGGCTTTTATTTTCAGCGTATCCGGAGTAAATTCCGCCACCTTAAAAGAAGAATAAGCCACAAATCTATCTTGATTGTTTTTATCTTTCAGCCACAAATCAACGGAATAGGTGCCGACAGGCGCGTTGGCTCCGAGCTGAAATTGGTATTCCATAAAACCGAATTTGTCACTCTGCAGCTTTTTGTTGGCCAAAACATCTCCATTTGGTTTACGGATAGTCAGTTCCAATGGCAATTGCTGCGGTGCGGCTAAATCGCTTTGACGCAAGACAATACCTAAGTTCCCGCTCTCATTAGGCCTGTAGATTCCTCGGTCGCTGAATATATAGCCTTTTAAGGAACTTTGCGGTGTATATACGGAATCTGAATATTCTCCGCCTACATCAAAGCGGGACATATTCAGCAAACGATCATCGCGTTCTATAGGCAAAAATGAAATATCGTCAGCCAAACTTACCTTATAGACTACAGCCTGTTTATCTTTTTTGAAATCAGAAAAATCTCCGATTTTTGCCAATCCTTTTTCATTAGTGCGGGCGCTGAGCACCGGCAGGCCGTTTTTACCTAAAACCTGCACTAAAGCGCCGGCGACAGGAGTTTCCGAATTGATGTCGGATACAAACACATCGTGAGTTTTGTTAATGTTATCTTTGACAACAATTCCTAAATTGGTCATAATCAAAAGTCGTTTGTTCGGATAGCTTTCTCTTTCGCCGTTTTTTCCTTGTAAGGTCAGTAAAAACACGCCTTTTCTATTTTGGACATATTCGTTCAAATCTAAAGAGGAATAATCGGCTTCAGCCGGATTAGCGGTGTTTATCGGCAGGTTTTTATGAAAAATTTCGGCAATGTTATCTTCGTTGAAATTATAATTGGTAAAATCTGGGCGGGCGAAATTGCCATAAGTTTGAGTGACCAAATGGTTTAAATCAGCCTCCTTTATTCGGGCGATGTCTATATTTAATTCTTTAGCACCGCGGGAGACAAATGCGGCTTTGCGGCTGCCTTGCAGCGACATTATGGCGCCGTCAAAGGCGATATCCGCTTCCAAAGGATATGGAGTAAGGGAAGTCGTTGTATATGTGTAAGTGTTGTCCTTGCCTAACTTGAAGCCTTCTGCCGAGTTTAGTTTGTTGTCAAACAGAGCCAGCAGGCAGCCGGAATTTTGAGCCATATCATATTTAAACAGATGAGTTTTACTGTCAACAAATTGGGTTGAAACTTCTTCTACAACTAAAGTTTGCAGTTTGGAAGCAAATTCAGAGATATTATTTTGTTTAGCTAATTGCTGATTAAATAGATAGCAATTTTGCGGTGAAAATTTAAGCGTCAAAGCCTTTTGCAGCTGTTTATTGTTAACCGCGGTTGTAAAGTTTACGGTCAAAATTTGTTCCGGATTGCCGTCATGTTGGTTGTTTTTTACAATGGAGGAAGCAACACCGCTAAGCTTAAAGAAAGCTGAGTTGCTGGGAATTTTTACGGTGCTTTCCAAAGTTTGCTTGAGGCTTTTATGATTGTAGGAGTTGCTGAGATGGCTTAGATTTATTTTCGCAAAATCTTCTTCCTCTTTTATATGCACCGGCGACGAGATAATGTGCAGCACAGTGTTGTGTTCGTCCAGTTTGTAGTTGAAGTCATAATTATCGCCGCTTACGGTGCGGATTTTTATATTCTGTTTCAAATCTTCGGTATCTAGAGGATAAGTAAATTTGAAGCTTCCGGTTACCGCTTTGTTTTTTAAGTCTTGGGGATTTTCATAAAAATCGGCAGCGGTGGCAAAACCTTTAAAGGCCGGAGAATTAAAGCGGAAGCTGGAATCTTTTATTTTTATTTGCGGAGAAAAAATGCTGCTGTTTAAGATAACTTTATATGAGGTATCCGGCAGCCAGTCTGTTTCCGGAGTAAAAACTAAATAATTGTCGCTGTTCCATTGCCATACGCCTCGTATATCCGGCTGAATAGAAATACCGCTTTGCAGCGGAACGCCTATTTTATCCAAAGAAGCCGCGGCAGAACTGAAAGTCACATATAGCGGAGACGGAGAAATTTTTTCGCTATTGCTGTAATCGGTGGGCTGAGGTTCTGATATGTTGCTGATTGAGACTTCATTTTGCGGATTTTTACCTAAAGAGTAGCCGCCACTGAAATAAAGACCGGCAAATCCTCCGGCGACAGCCACAGCCAAAGCGGCTAAAACAATAAAAATGTTTTTGTTCAAAAACTTGGCGCTCATAACAAAATCTCCGCTAAATACAAATACCTAATGGAATAAATAATAAGCATTGGCCAAGGTGTTTACAACGAATATTTACGCT
>USCF01000014.1 GCA_900553115.1 uncultured Alphaproteobacteria bacterium | reverse complement strand
TTATGACAAATCAGGTTTTAAACCGCAGGATTATTACTATGAAACGCAAACTCGTTTTACGCATCGTTCAAAAGAAATTGTATATAAAAACGGTGAGCCGCAATATAGAATTAGCGTTAAAAATGAGCGTAAACGCATCGATGAAATAATAACCAATCCGCAATATCCGCATTCAGGCGATTTGCTTTCGGTGTTTGGCGAGCTGGCGCAAAAGATTATTAAAAAAGGCAATTGTGATTTGGAGCAATATTCATTCAATGGTAAAAAATATGCCAAATCGACGGTAAAGACACTGAAAAAAGAAAAAATAAAAACTGATTATTTTGCCGGAAAGGCGTTGAAATGCCAGTATAAACAAGAAATTTTAGAAGATACCGATGCCGGTTTTTTCCTCAATCAAGACGAGCCGATTTATTTTTGGGTGCTGAAAGATGAAAGAACTAAGGCATGGTTTGTGGCAAAGATTTTGATAGAAAACACACCGTTCGGCAAATTGCAGGCGGTAACAACAAATATAGAGGTAAAACCATGAGAAAAGCAGAATTACTTTTGCCGGCCGGTTCGCTGGTAAAATTGAAAACAGCATTGTTATACGGAGCTGATGCGGTTTATGCCGGAACACCGGATATGAGCTTGCGCACGCAATCCAAGTTTTCGCTGGAAGATTTAAAAGAAGGAATCGACTTTGTTCATCAGCAAGGTAAAAAAATCTATCTGACCTTAAATCTGTATATTCATAATGAAGAAGCAGCCAAATTGCCTCAATTTGTTAAAACTCTGCAAGAGCTGAAACCAGACGGAGTTTTGGTGGCAGACCCAGGGGTGTTTTATTACTTAAAAGAAAATGCGCCGGAGTTGAAACGCTTTGTATCTACTCAAGCCAATATTTGTTCGGGGCAAACCGTAAAATTTTGGCAGTCAATGGGGGCAAGTCTGTGCGTTTTGGGACGAGAAGTTACATTTGCGGAAATGGCGGAAATCCGTGAACAATGTCCGGATATGTTGTTGGAGTGCTTTATTCACGGTGCAATGTGTATGTCTTATTCTGGACGTTGCTTGATTTCCAACTTTATGGCTGACCGTAGTGCCAACAAGGGAAAATGCGCACATTGCTGCCGCTGGCACTATAAAATGCATTTACGCCTAAAAGACGGAACAATTAAAGAGCTGGAAATAAATCAGGATAACGCCAAGGCTTTTGAATTTTTGCTTGAAGAAGAGTTTAGGCCAGGAGAATATTATGAAATTGTTGAAGATGAACACGGCGGTTATTTGCTAAATTCCAAAGATATGTGTTTGATGCCGCGTTTGAATGATATTTTGAAAATCGGTATGGACTCATTGAAAGTAGAAGGCCGTAACAAAACAGAGTATTACGCCGGAACAGTGGCGCGGGCTTATCGCAAAGCGATTGACGACTACTATGCGAATCCGCAGGATTGGGATTATAAAAAATATATGGACGATTTATACACTTTGCAGAATCGAGGCTATTGTTTAGGATTTCACGATGGTAAACTGACAAATATCAGCCAAAACTATGAATATACCCGCACGCTGGGCGAGTGGCTGTTTGCCGGTTCTATTGTGGAGTGGCAGGGCGATGACGCAATATTTGAAGTGCGTAACTATATTAACAGCGGCGAATTTATCGACTTTTTAATTCCGAATACTTTGGAAAATCTGCGTTTGACTTTGACAGAATTTGAAGACGCCGACAGCGGAGAAATAACGCCTAGAGTTTCGGCCGGTCAAGGTAAAAAAATCCGCATTCGTCCGGCACAGTGGAATTTGCCGATTGCCGAAGTCAAAGCTAAATTGCCGCAATATGTTATTGCCCGCAAGTTACAGGGGTTATCCGGTGAAAATGCTGAAATGTATGAACGCAAGCGTCAGGAATTTTCGCAATTAATTAACCAAGAGGATAAATAAAATATGCAAAAGAATCCGGTTTTAGTTATTGCCGGTCCGACGGCGTCTGGTAAGTCCGCCTTGGCGGCGCAGGCAGCGCATGACTTAAACGGCGTGGTGCTAAACTGTGATTCAATGCAGATTTATAAAGATATTCCGATTATTGCCGCTGCGCCGACCGAAGAAGAAAAAATGTTGGCGGAGCATCGTTTGTTTGAAATCTATGATTGTGATAAACGCGGCAATGTTGTGGATTGGCTGAATTTGTGTGCTGCGGAAATACGTAAACTTTGGGCAGAGAAGCGGCTGCCGGTGGTTGTCGGCGGTACGGGGTTTTATGTCGAGGCCTTGCTGAACGGAGTGACGCCGATACCCGAAACGCCAATTGAAGTCCGTGAACAGCTGCAAGCGCGCATAAACCAAGAGGGACTCGAAAATTTATATAAAGAGTTGCAGCAAAAAGATGCGGAAATTGCCGCTAAGCTGAACCCAAACGACAAGACCAGAATTGTCCGCGCTTTGGAAGTTATAGCGGCAACAGGGCAAAAACTTTCGGAATGGTACAAAAAAACGCTTATTCAAAAACTGCCGGAAGCGCACTTTATAACTGTGAAAATTATGCCGTCTTTAGATGTTATTGCGACTCGGTGTTGTCTGCGTTTGGATAAAATGGTTGACGAGCTTGGAGTATTGGCAGAAATAGAAAAATTGCTGAATAAAGGCGTAGATGAAAATATGCCGGCGATGAAAGCTTTGGGCGTACCGGAGCTTAGTTTGTTTATTAAAGGGCAAATGTTATTGCCAGAGGCTTTAGATTTGGCAAAACTGCATACCAGACAATATGCAAAACGTCAGCGGACATGGTTGAAAAATAAGATGTCGGCCGATATTGTTTTTGAAAATGTCTATGAAGGGCAAAAAGACTATTTACAACAGATTTTCAATGTTATAAAACTGTGAACAACGTTATAAAGCCTTGCACATTATGTGGTTCGGTTATAAAAATATAACATAATTAATTATGGAGAAAGTGCAAATGTTTGCAAAATTAATGGGAATGCTTTCTGCTGATATGGCAATTGATTTGGGAACGGCCAACACTTTGGTATATGTGCGCGGTCGTGGAATCGTTTTAAATGAGCCGTCAGTGGTGGCTATTGAAGAGTACAAAGGACGTAAACAAGTTTTGGCTGTTGGCAACGAGGCTAAACAAATGCTTGGCCGTACACCGGGGAATATTCACGCCATTCGTCCGTTGAAAGATGGTGTGATTGCCGATTTTGAAATTGCCGAAGAAATGATTAAATATTTTATCTGTAAAGTACACAATCGCCGTGCTTTTGCCGCTCCTTTGATTGTTATTTGTGTGCCTTCCGGTTCAACGGCGGTTGAACGCCGCGCTATTCAGGAATCGGCAGAGTTGGCCGGTGCGCGCAAAGTTTGGTTGATTGAAGAGCCAATGGCCGCTGCTATCGGTGCCGGTTTACCGGTAACCGAACCAACCGGCAGCATGGTGGTTGATATAGGCGGTGGTACAACTGAAGTGGCTGTATTGTCTTTGGGCGGTATTGTATATTCTCGTTCAATTCGTGTGGGCGGAGATAAGATGGATAGCGCTATTGTTAATTATATCCGCCGCAACAAAAATTTGTTGGTTGGTGAAAGCAGCGCAGAAAAAATTAAAAAAGAAATCGGTTCTGCCTGCCCTCCAGAAAAAGGAGATGGACGCACTGTTGAAATTAAAGGTCGCGACTTGGTGAACGGCGTGCCAAAGGAAATTGTGGTAACCGAAAAACAAGTGGCTGAAAGTTTGGTTGAGCCTGTTTCTGATATTGTGGAAGCAGTTAAAGTGGCTTTGGAAAATACCGCGCCGGAATTGGCTGCTGATATTGTTGATAAAGGTATTGTTTTGACGGGCGGCGGTGCTTTGCTGGCTAACTTGGATCAGGTTTTGCGCAATGCGACCGGTTTGCCGGTTTCTATTGCTGAAGAGCCTTTGGCTTGTGTAGCTAAGGGTTGCGGCAAGGCTTTGGATCAGGTCAACAAATTAAAGAGCGCGCTCTCTAATATGGGATAAGAGTTAAAAAAGCTGATTTATTAGAAGGATAAGGATATGAAACGTCGGGGAACCCTGCTTATTAGAATAGGCGAATTAAAGGTTTTGCTGCGGCGGGTTTTTATCTTTATCCTTTTTTTAGCAGCTTTTTTGTTTATTTTGCTGAGCCGAGTCGATAGTTTGATTGTCGATACTGCTAATAAGGTGGTGATGAATGTTACCGGACCGATTATGCAGGTTGTGGAACTACCGTCGCGTTTTATTCACCGTATTTATACTTATTTTTATGACATAGGGCATATATATGCCGATAATCGAGCTTTGCGTTTTGAAAATAAACAAATGCTGATGCTGCAAAACAAGGTTAGAACGCTGGAGGTAGAAAACCAGCTGCTAGAACGTTTGCTAAACTATGTTCCGCCGGAAGGGGCTACTTTTATGAGTGCAAAAATTATTGCCGAATCCGGAGATAGCTTTACTCATACCCTGTTGATTTATATCGGTGATGAGGCAGTGCAAAAAGGCCAGATAGTTTTAGGCGATGAAAGTGTTATTGGGCGTATTGATAAAGTTAGCGGTCACTATGCGAAAGTAATTTTGGTTACGGATATCAATTCTAAAATTCCGGTGGTGGTCGAACGCACGAGGGTCCGCGGTATTTTGAGCGGTAACAACACGGCTATGCCACAGCTTTTATTTACGCGTTCAACTTCAGACATTCAAGAAGGTGATGTTATTGTTACTTCCGGTGTGGGCGGAATGTTTCCGTCAGGGTTGCCGATTGGTTTTGTCAGCTCAATAACAAACGGAGAAATAAACGTTGAAACTATGGCCGATATAAGCCGAGTTGAATATGTGCGGATTGTCGATTATGGATTATCTGCAGAAAATACCGAACTTAATGATTTTTTGGATAGCACCGCCGATGCACGATAATTTTAGGGATAAATTACGTTTGTTTTTTCGCCATCGGATACCTCTGGTGGCAACATTTGTTTTGGTGTTTTTATTTTCTATGCCCATAAATTCATTGGAATTAAACTATTTTCGACCGGCAGTCGGTTTTATTTGCGTATATTATTGGAGTTTGAAGCGCCGGTATATGTTTAGCTATATCTCGGCTTTTTGGGTGGGATTTTTAACCGATTCATATAGTTCGACTCCATTTGGAATAAATATTCTGATGATGATGCTGTTGGTTTTTGCAACCGAAATTTTGGAACGATATTTTAAAGCCGCCACATTTGGTGTTAGCTGGTTTGTATTTGCTTTGGCCGGTTTTATGCTCACGTTTATCAAATGGCTGTTTGTTTCGGCGTATTTCAGCAGATTTGTTCCGTTGACCGAGATAATGGTTAATTTAGTTTCTACCATAATGTTTTATCCGCTGGTGGTATATGTAAATATGTGGGTGCAAAACAATTTGTTGCCACAGGAGCGAATCAATGAATAGAAACGGGGAAAAAAATAGAGTATTGATTCGCCGCACGTTTGCTGTGATTTTCTTTAATTTATTGGCGTTTGCGGTTATTTTTGCCCGCCTGTATTATTTACAGGTACGAGAAGCGGACAAATATAAAATGATGTCGGATGAAAACCGTATTTCAACAAGGTTTTTAGTGCCGCCGCGCGGTTTGATATATGATAGAAACGGTGAAATTATTGCTAAAAATGACCAAGATTTTCAAGCTTTGCTGGTGGCTGAACAATCTCCGAATATTGAAAAAACGCTGCAAACATTTAAACAAATAATTCCGCTTTCGGCCGAAGAAGAAAATAAGATTTTAAAAAATATCAAAAACCGGCGGCGGTTTATACCGATTAAACTGAAAGATAATTTGAGTTGGGACGAGGTATCTAAAATTTTGTTACGCGCTCCTGATTTGCCAGGGGTGGAAATTGATGAAGGCTTGAGCCGATACTATCCATATGCAGATATTTATGCGCATGTTTTGGGGTATGTCGGTCCAATCTCGGATAAAGATAAAAAAGACAATCCATTGTATATGGTTCCGGGGTTCAAAATCGGTAAGTCGGGGTTAGAGAGATATTTTGACTATAAATTGCAAGGCAAAGGTGGAACCATAAAGCTTGAAGTTAATGCCTATGGACGGGTGATGAATGAGATAGAACGCAACAGCGGCGAAGAAGGGGAAAGTCTGCATTTGACGCTGGACGCTCGGTTGCAGCGCGCGGCGTATGAGGCTTTTGGCGAAGAAAGCGGAGCAGCGGTGGTTTTGAATGTTAAAACAGGAGAAATTTTGGCTTTGGTTTCTACGCCGTCGTTTGACCCTAATCTGTTTACAAACGGAATAAGCTATAAACACTGGAACGCTTTGCTGAATAATGAACGTACGCCTTTGGTCAATAAGGCTGTTTCCGGACAATATTCTCCGGGGTCGACGTTTAAGGTGGTGGTGGCACTGGCGGCGCTGGAAGCCGGCGTGATTGATTTGAATACCAGATTTACCTGCAGCGGCGGTTTAGATGTTGGTAATATCCGTTTTCACTGTTGGCGTCATTCCGGACACGGAAGTTTGAATGTGGTTGAAGCGCTTAAACATTCATGTGATATTTTCTTTTATGAAACCGCGATGAAACTTGGTATAGACAAGATTCATGATATGGCGGTTAAATTAGGTATGGGAAATATTTTGGAAGTAGGTTTGGATAATGAAAAAGGCGGCATTATTCCTACAAAATCGTGGAAAAAAGCCCGTTATGGCACAGCGTGGACTTATGGTGACGCGGCAAATGCCGGAATCGGACAGGGATATGTTTTGACAACTCCGCTGCAATTGGCGACAATGCTGGCGCGGGTTGTTAACGGTGGGTATGCAGTGCAGCCAACGTTTATAAAACCCACAGAAAAAGAATTGGCAAAGGTAAAACGTTTGGATATTTCTACCAAAAATATAGAGATTGTAAAACGCGGTATGTTTGAAGTGGTTAACGGTGTTGGGGGAACAGCCGGAAGAGCGCGCTTTAACATTAACGGAGCGATGATGGGGGGAAAAACCGGCACCACGCAGGTACGCCGTATTTCTATGAAAGAACGCAGCAGCGGTATTCTGCGTGATGAACAGCTGCCATGGCGTTTGCGTAATCATGCTCTGTTTATTGGTTTTACACCGGTTGATAATCCTCGTTATGCAGTGGCAGTGGTTGTTGAACACGGTTCATCCGGCTCAGGCGTTGCGGCGCCGATTGCCAGTAAAATTTTGCAAACGGCTTTAAAGCTTGATATAAAATAGGTGACAAGATGTATGAGTTTGGATATGGCAGTAGACATTTGGGCTTGAAAGATAAATTTTGCCGGCTTAGCTTTAGCTATATTTTATTGATTATGATTTTGGCTTGTGTCGGCACAATGACTTTATATTCGGCGGCTAACGGCAGCTGGGAGCCTTGGGCTATTAAGCATATATCTCGTTTTGTGGTGACAATGCTGCTGATGATTGGTTTGGCGATGGTTGATATTCGCTATTATTATCACGGAGCTTATCTGTTTTATTTTGCCACCCTGTTTTTGTTGGTGGTAGTAGAAATTACGGGGCATATCGGTATGGGTGCGCAGCGCTGGATAAATTTGGGATTGTTTAAAATTCAGCCGTCGGAGTTGATGAAAATCGGGATGGTTTTATTTTTGGCCCGCTATTTCAGTTTTACGACAATGCAGAATATCCGAACAATCCGCGGTATTTTGATTCCAGTGGTTTTGACAATTATTCCGGTGGGGCTGATTTGCCTGCAGCCGGATTTAGGCACAGCTTTGATGCTGCTGTTTACGGCAACGATAATGATGTTTGTGGTGGGCGTACAGTGGTGGAAATTCGCTTTGGTCGGAGCTGCTGGAGCGGCTTTGCTGCCGATAGCTTGGAATTTTTTGCATGAATATCAGCAAAACCGAGTGTTGACTTTTTTGGATCCGGAACGTGATCCGCTAGGGGCCGGCTATCATATTATTCAGTCTAAAATTGCTTTTGGTTCCGGCGGAATTTTCGGTAAAGGCTTTTTGCACGGCACGCAGACTCATTTAAACTTTTTGCCGGAAAAACATACGGATTTTATTTTTACGATGTTTTCGGAAGAATTTGGCATGATAGGCAGTGTGATGTTGGTTTTGCTGAATATTCTGGTTATTGCCATGGGCTATATTTTTGCTTTTAGAATCCGCAACTATTTTGCTAAATTAGTGGTTATTGGTTTGAACACAAACTATTTTTTGTATGTGTTTATCAATATTGCCATGGTAATGGGCGTTTTGCCGGTTGTGGGAATCCCGCTGCCGCTGATTTCATATGGAGGCACTGTGATGTTTTCAATTATGTCGAGCTTTGGCATAATTCTTTGTATGAAAGTCAATCAGGATAACAACATTAATTTTAACGAAGATGATTAAGCGCTTTCTCTAACGTTTTGACGGCGCAAAACAGACGGTAGGGAAAGTTCCATACATTTATGATCTCTCTCTCCGGTCAGGTCAATCATATTTTCTTTAGCTAAACGAATATCGCGTGAGATTACCAGCGCTTTTATATCTTCCGGCAGCTGTTTAACCATTTCGGAGTTTGGATTAATACGTTCGCCATTGGGGTTGCGATATGAAACATCGTGAATGCAGCAGGCTATCATAAACATCTGGCGCAGTTCAGCCGACATTGGATGATGCGAATCGGCGGTGTAGTTGCTAAAATCAAGCCCGATTTTGTGCTTTTCAGCCTGTTCTACAATATCATTTACGGCTTGCGCTAGATTGGCGCTGTTGCCGGAATTATCCTTATCTATCAGGCGGCGCATTTGGATTTTGAGCGGAATACTGGCGCGCAGATAGTCATCACGTTCGCTAACAGGAATATCATGCAAAATTGTTTGCGATAAAGTATCAAGTACATCTTCTTTGAAATGAGCCAGCTTGGCTTGTATTGGTCTGGTCTTTAAATAAGCCAACAAATGTTCGCGGTGATTAGACGCTTCAATTTTGTGCATAAGGTCAACAACTTGCGGCAAAAAGGCATCTTTATCAATTTTACCCTGATTGTATTTGCCAAACAAGTGGATTAATATTTTTTCATGTTGGCAGTTGCCCCAGTCTTTTTTGATGGTATCGGCGTCGTCTTGACGAGATTGCAGCCAAGCTTTTCTTTCGGTTTCGTTCAAGACGCCGGCAACAGCTTTATCCCTTAAAGAATCACGGAACAAACGATGTGCAGACAACTCGTAAGAGGCTTGCTTGCTGTATCCGGCGGCCAAAGCAACGGCAAATAATTCGGCGGCCATAACTTTTTCAGGCGTTGGAGGAGGCGGAAGCATATTTTCTTCTTCCGGTTTCGGCGGCTTGCGACCGGCGGCGATATCGCGCAGGATTTGCTCTTTTCCGGTAGCGGCTAAATACATAATTTCTTGCGGAACTTTGCCGTCAAAAGTATCGCGTATTACCGACGGAATTTTCATCCAAATTTTAAAAGTGTCGCTGTAATCATTATAGATGCGGCGCAGGCTTTCGGGTTTTACATCATTGGAGCAAGCCAAAATGTAGTCAGTCGGGTGATTGGCTCTGAGAAAGTATAAGAAATCATCATCGAATCCATTCATGGCTTGTCTCCTTAGGGTTAAAAGTTATTTTTCGGCGCCTTTGAATTTTTGCGTCAATCTAGCCATTGTTTCTTTAGAAAGCTTAGACTGATAGCTATTCAAATCTTCGCCGGTTTTGGCAGTTACCTCATTGCCTTTATGGTCGGTAACTTTGGTATCTTTCGGAGTAATGCCCAAGCGAGCAGCCATAACCAAATCCCGAGCGTCTTGCTTATCTTGATGAGCTTTAGTTTGTTCTGGCGACATTCTTGTGCGCAAGTTTTCAATTTGTTGTTGACGCAAAGACTCGTTTGTATCTTTTTGTTCTTGGGTTTCTAGTTTTGTATTTTCGCCACGGTTACTTTCCAATCCAGCTTTTACTAAATCAGCAGCTTCTTGCATAATGGCTGTGGCTGCCTTTACGTCTTCAGGCGAACCTTTTTCTCCGGCAACAATTTGCGGTTTGCCGTGTTCATCTTTTTGAATAGCAATTTTGCCGTCTTGTTTCATTTTGTTAAAGTTGTTGCGGATTTCAGTCAATTTTTTGATGTCTTCTTGAGCTTTAGCAGAAATTTGTTTTTCTTCGCCGTTTTTCTGCTGTTCATTATTTTGCTGTTGAGAAGCGGCCATATGTTCTTGAACCTGTTTAATTTGTTCTTCAGTCAAACCGCATTTAGCCAATGTTTCTGCGTCTAATTCCTTAGGTACTGCGCCTTGCATTGGGTTGCCGTTTAAAACACAGGCAGCATACATACGGGTGGCAACTTCTTTGGAGGCATTTTCCGGAAATTCAACCGGTCGGCCGGCGTTGTCTTTTTCTTTTAGCATGGCGTCAAAAACTTTGAAACCTGCGTCTTCGGAAACGGTCACTTCAGTTTCCGAAGTATAGTGAATTTCAGCATTATTAAATTCTGCGGCAAAGCCTTGTTTTGATGTATCTTGTTTATAGTCTGTAATTTCACCTTTGTCGGCTAATCCTTGATAGTACTCGGCTTTTCTCTTTACCCAATCAGGTATTTCATCATTGGTTTTATCCTCAGCGTTTGGTTCTCCGACATGGACTTTAAGAGCTTCTTTCTTTTTGTTTTCTTCATTCTCATCTTCTTTTTCAGATTTTTCTGAAGTTTCTTTTTTATTGTCTTTTTTATCTTCTTTTTCTTCGGAATTTTCCGCATTTTCTATTTCAGCTTTTCTGGTTTCAAAAGCTTCTCTTGAAGTGATTTCTTCAGGATTGATTCCATGAGCAGTACAAAACTCCAAATCTTCTCCTTCAAGCTTAAATGTATTTTCATCACTCATGGTTTTTTCCTTTCTGTTATCTTTATTTTGTTGTTTCTTTGATTTAGTTTCAAATTTTTGATAGTCCTCGCGTTTGCTGATGTTGCTAAATTTTCTTTTAACGTCTTTTTTGAATTTAGCAATTTCGTCCTCATTCCGCGGGTTACGGATAAATTCGCCGTAATTGCCAAGTGCGCGCAACACGTTGCGTTCGGCTTTTGATGGCTGATATCTGCCGTCAACTATTTTACCGCTTTCCAATTTATCCAGATTTTCGTTTATTCTTTTCAGAATATCTTCTGCGCTGATATCTTCACCGCTGTCCAAATTTATCTCCGGCTTAAAACCGGCGGTGTTGTAGAGATGGGCGGCTTGAACTTTTTCCCAAAGTTCTTTGTTATTGCGAATCTGACTTTCGGCGGCGTCCAGAGAACCTCTTTCATAGTTGTGCAATTCTGCGCCAAAAGCAATCAACCCATTAGCACGGGCGGCGTCCCACTTGTTTGTTTCTCCAACTTCGGTCTGAAATGTTTCTTTAGAAAATTCCGCAACAACTTTTTCAAACTCTTCTTTGCTGTCATAAAAGCGCCAAGGCTGGTGCAATTCTTTTAAAGCAGCGGCTTCAAACGGATTGGGAATATATTTTTCAGTTTTTTTAGAAGATTCAGCCATCTTTGTAACTCCTAGATTAGTTTAATAATAACATGTATTTTGTCTTTTGTCTAGAGTTTTGTGCATATTTTAAGCGCTTTCACGTTTAAAGTTTGGGTTAGGAATCCCTATATAATAAATTAGTATTTTATTTATTTG
>USCF01000013.1 GCA_900553115.1 uncultured Alphaproteobacteria bacterium | reverse complement strand
ATTTTAGTTCTCCTTAAGTAGAATTCTATACAATTATATCTTAACGCAAATTTGTAAACTTTTCCAGCTTTTTTGTAGTTATGCAACTTATTGTTTTTTCTATAAAAAATGACCTGTCACAAAAAATTCACATTTACATATACAGTATATACGTGCTGCTTATAGCATGAAAAGGTAAATAATTTGATAATAAACAATACGGTGTAACGCTTGTTTTTGTATGGCTTACACTTTGTTTTTTGCTATTAACTCTATTTTAACACAATTAGATGTATTCTGCCGATAAGACGGGTGTCCTATATGACGTAGTGCGTGCGGATTCCTGCATTTAAGGGTAATGAAATGCCAAATTTTGGTTGGAAATGTTTTATTGGTAGCTTTCTTTTTTCTTTAGCGGCAGTGTTTGCCTCCACTAAAGTTTATTTGTTGCTGCCTATTGAACATCAAAATCCGGTGGAAAAACCTGCCTTTGAAGATATCGAAACCAAAAATATAGACTTATTTGCCGATAACGAAGAGGCTAATCCAATTGTCGAAAAGTTTAATGAAATAAACAATAATCAGGCTCAAATAGCTGCCCTTCAGGATATTTCTTCAACCACAGGAAAACAGAAAAACGAGCAAGCTGACATTTCAGCGACAGACGAAGAGTCAAAGTCTCTTGAAATATCATCACTTTCTTCAGATGTACTCTATGCTCCAGATGAAGATATGCACGAAATTTCTGTTTCTGATACTGATAATTCGGCAAATGATGATATTACCGAAACGCCGGAAGTTTCTGAAAACCAAGAAACTGATTCTGTGAACAGCACATCTTCCGAACACGCAATATCAGTAGAAAACACTGAAGATGAGGACTTACAAATTGCCGACGCTTCCAAAGCAAAACCATTTACAATTCCTTTGTTGCATAATTTTCAGGTTGCCGCGCAAAAAGTGGAAGTTTCTAATGAAGCTGCAAACAGTCAGGTTGCTTTGGCCTCTAATAATGTTTTAATTCAAAACATCGGCACCGAAAATAAAATAGCCTCCGCCAGCGGAGAACCGAATAATTTGGTTTCAGATACAACTGAAAACGACTCTGACCCTTGGGAAGTAGCCGCGGTTGGAAACTCTCATATAACCAAAAATAAAATAGATAGCTTTACAAACGATGAAAATAAAACCATGGAGGCTTTAGACCAAAACAAACTTTCTGAGGCTAAATCGCCTAATGAAAAAAAAGTTGCCTATAAAATGGTTAAAAATATTTTGATTCCAATTCCAGAAGACATCGCTAATGATGAAAATTTGACACCGCAGCTTTCTTATTCGGAAGAAAATAAAAAATTAAGCGAAAAGCTACAGAAAGAAGGCATCTTAAATCCGCCGGCACCAGCAAAAGAAGAAACAAAAAACAAAGAAGAAACAGCCACAACTCCGGTGCCTTTGACTGGCGATCAAAGTGAAAATAAGCCATCCGAACCTAGCTTAACTGACAGTATTACCGCTTGGTTTTCTTCTGGTTCTTCGTCAGACAACAATTCTGCAAATAATAAAACAGATAAAGATAAAGATAAAAAAGAAGAAAACGGTGGTTCGGCTTTTAGCAAACTTTTGGGACTGGGAGCAAAAAAGGACAGTAATATCGCTCCATCTGAACTGAAACTGGCTTTTCAGCCTAACCGCGCAGAAATTTCCGGACAAACACTGGATTGGATAAAAGCGTTTTCTTTGAACGCTGTTAATAATGAAAATGTGTTTGTAGAAATACGCATTGACGGTTCAAGCTCTTTTGAGCTACAACAAAAACGTTTGAACCTTTTATATTCAATTTTAGTGAATAATGGTGTTGATTATAATAAAATTAACATAATTTTTACGGATAGAGAGCCAAACTCTTTTATTATTAGAAATGTTAGATATGCCAGCGAAGAAGATGCTATCAATGCTCATAAAAAGGCTTACAACCCATGGTATTAACTTCTGCTTGCTATTTTAATTTCAACCTGTATTATAGGAAAATACGATGAGATACAACTTTGAAAGAAATATTATGACTAATAAACTTGCTTTGATGGGTTTATGCTTAAGCTTAGTAATGATAAGCGGCTGCGTAAGCGACAAAAGTTATATGGAAGAAGAATGCGAAAACGGTATTTGCACCAGTGAAAAAGAATATCGTGAAGTTTGCACAGAGACTCCTGATGGCTTCAGCGTATGTGAAGACAGTGTTGAACCTGCAGAAAACATTAACTATACCAGAACTCAAGCCGATTTCCGCAAGTATGGCGAGCGTACTCCTAGAGATCATCGTATTACGCAAGCCGGCGCCGGAAACAATATTTCGGCCGCTGTTCCGCCAAGCATAGACGATGAAGTTGTTGATTATGAAGCCGAAGTTATGGAACGCGACGCTCCGACAACACCTTGCGTGAATGGCGTTACCCCTACTGGAACACCTTGTCCGGTAATAAAATGCGTGGGCGGAGTAACACCTGCCGGCACTCCTTGTCCTGCCGCAGCTGTGAATGCTCCTGTTGCAGAAACAGAAGAAAATACCGAAACGAATTCGGAAGAAGAAGATCAAAATAAAGATTGGTTGGCTGAAGAAGGTCAAAGCCTGAAAGAATTATTAACGGCATGGAGTGAAGAATCCGGCTGGAGATTAATTTGGAAAACCAACCGTAACTATACATTAAACGCAGGCGCTATGTTCAGAGGTAATTTTGCCGATGTGTCGTCTGCCCTTGTACGCGCTTTTGCCCGAGCAAGACCTGCTCCAATAGCCACATTTTATAAAGGTAACCGCGTCTTGGTAATTGAAACTATGGAGGACGAAAATGCGTATGACTAATTTGCTGAAACTTGCCGTTGTTGGAATTTTAGGCGTTACTGTTGCTTGTTCTGTTTCACCGGAAATGGACGAATCTATATCGCGTCAAACTGAAAACGCGTTGGACTTGAAGCAAAAAGCCGCCGTTCCGGGGGACCCTATTCCAGATGATGTTGTGAGAGTTAAAAACGATATTTGGCTCGGCGATACCAGCAGTGTTGAATTTGAAGGTCAGCCTGTTCCGGCTTATTTGGAAACTAAAGATGGTATTACTTTAATCAGCAACCGTCCGATTACCCTTTATGAAATCGGTTCTATGATTAATAAAATTACTTCTCTTTCTGTACGCTATGCCCCAGAACTGGAAGAAAACGCCGTTGCCAATGCGGATAAAAACCAACCGGCAATGAAAGACATCGGCGCTCAATGGACAGATTCAACCAAAATGATTGTAAACTACAAAGGTCCTATCAGCGGTTTGCTTGACGAGGTTTCTAACCGTTTTGGAATTTGGTGGAAGTATGAAAAGAATGAAATTTACTTCTACAAATATATCACTAAAACGTTTGTTCTTTATTCTTTACCGACAAATCCGTCTTTGAGCGTTTCTGTCGGCGGTTCCGGCGGCTCTTCCAGCATTTCGCAGAGCAGCTCCGTTGACGGTATGGATATGTGGGCAAATATTCAAAGCACCATCAGTTCTATGATTACCTCAGATTCAAACTTGGTAATGGATAAAGGCGCAGGCACGATTACTTTGACTGCCACTCCTACTGATATCAAACGTGTTGCAAAGTACATTAATGAACAAAACCAACGCGTATCCAAACAAGTTGCAATCAGTGTAAAAGTTATTCAGGTTAACATCTCTAATGCTGATAAATATAGTCTTGACTTGTCCGCCACATTTAAAGGACGCGGTTCAATAAAAGATATTACAGGTCACAATACGTCAAGTATTGATAATCCTTTGACTGATTTGACGATGGGTATCAGTTCCAGCCGCTGGAGTGTTGACGCCGCAATGCAAGCCTTGTCGCAAGAAGGAAATACTAACCTTGTCACCAGCGGTACGGTAACAACCATGAACAACAAACCAGCCCCAATTCAAGTAGTTAAAACACAGAACTATATTTCGCAAATCACCAAAACGAACAGCGGCGATTCAAACACTTATGATATTTCTGTAGAAACAGAGGAAATCGAAACAGGTTTTACCATGAGCGTTTTGCCAAGAATCTTGGATCATGGCCGTATTTTGATGTTCTTTAACTTGACCTTGTCTGATTTGTTATCACTTGATGCGATAAATGTATCCGGTGGTTCATCTTCTGACAGTTCATCATCGGATAAATCTGATGATTCTAGTAAGTCTGATGATAAAGACAGCAGCTCCGACGGTGACAGCGAGTTTATTCAAAACCCTGTTATCGAAACCCGTGGCTTTACTCAAGAAGTTGCGCTCAAATCTGGTGACACTTTGATTTTGGCAGGTTATGAACGTGTTGAAGATTCAACAGATAAAAAAGGTGTCGGCTCACCCCAAAACACTCTGTTGGGCGGTTCACAATCAGCAGCAAGAAACAGAACAATCTTGGTTATTATGTTAACTCCGGTTGTTTTGGAATCTCCTCTGTCGCCAGAATCCAGAATGAACTAACAATTTAAGGAGAAAATCCGTGGCTGATGATTTAGAAGAAGAAAAAGCATGGAAGTCGTCCTTCTCTGAGGGCGGTGTGACCTACGCCGCCAGCTTGTTTTGGCAACCGTTAATCAATGATGACAGTCCGCTTCCGGAAGTCAAGGAAGCTGCCGAAAACATTCTTGAAGGCGCCGACTTATATGCAGTACGAAAAGGCAAATCATCTCAATTTGGTTTGGCTGCCTCTTCACAAGGCTTTACCCACGGTATGCCTTCTGCGGCTATCGCTTTAGTTTCTGCGCTTGGCAATGTAACCTCTTTTTTAGGCGTGTTCAAAGTTGACAACGGCTGGTGGTATATATGTTTTAGAAACGACGTTATCCTTTCTGACGGCGATACGTTGTTTGTAAACGAAAAAGACGCTAAAGATCAGTTTATTTCAATGTTGGCGGTTCCGGATTGGGATATGCTTTTTGCTCCGCAAGAGTGGGGAATTGAAGATACAAAACCTGATGCTTTGGCAACTTTAATTAACCGCGGCCTTTTAGTAAAATTGGAAAAAATTAACGGTAGTAATGACGCTATTATGCTTGGCGTTGTTGTCGTTGGCTTTGCAATTATACTATGGTATGGGTACTCAACGATTCAGAGTATGTTTTTCTCGGCTCCCGATGCTCCGGTGATTGCGCCGGTGGAACAAGTGCAAGCTCCTGCTCCAGAACCTCCGGAACCAAAGCCATGGGAAACTATAAAAAACCCTATCGACCAAATGCGCGAATGTTACGAAGCAACAAAAAAAGTTGTACAAATTGTTACGCCAGGTTGGTCTATTGAAGGTATAACCTGTAATTCCGGCGGACTTGTTACCTCTTGGAAACGTGATTTAGGCCGTATTACTTGGATGGAACAAGCACTGAATGTTTCCGGAGTTAATTTTACTTCTCGCGCAATCTCTGATGATGGCAACACATTTATGGTAACTGTTCCAATAGGTGAAATTTCAACATTAAACTCTCCTCCGGAATATTCTGATCAAGACTTAAGAAATATTATCAACGACTTAAATCAAACGTTGACAACAAATATTCAGATTGAGAAAAAAAGTTGGACTTCTCCGAGAGGAAAATTGTATAATATTATGAACTTCAGCATTTCATCAAACAATGATCCGTTAACTTGGATTGAATTGTTAATGAAATTTTCAGGTTTATCTGTTACAGAAATAACTTATGATATAAACAGCAGTACTTGGACTTATAAGGGGGAAATTTATGAGTTATAATCTTAAAAATAATAATATTGTCATTATTGCTGTGGCTATTGCCGCAATGATGACTATCAGCCCTGCAGCATATGCACAAACTGCAGACAATCAGATTAATGCTGAAGCACCTGCTCCCCAGATCCAGGAAAATGACGATTTATTCGGTTTGGACGAACCTGATGATAATGCTCAGGCAGAAACACATTCTGAAGCTGCACCCGGCACAGCTGTAGATGAAACCGGCAGAGCTGAAGCTGAAACAGAAGCAGCCGCAGCAGCGCCTGCTTTAGATGAAAATAGTCCAAAACAAACTGAGCCTGCGCCTCAAAACTTATCGGATGATGCTGCAGCCGAAACTCAGCCGACAGAAGAAAGCGACAAAACAGCTCAACCAAATAATGTTGATTTGAACTCAATTCCCGATACTTCAACAGCTGAAGGCAAAAAAGCTTTAGATGCTGCAACAACTGACAACGCTGAAGAAGCCGCCATTGAAGCGCCTAAATCTCCTTTTGAAAACTTTGGTAATGCTATTCTTTCTAAAGTTGACAATAGTTTGTTCAATCAAATGTCCAACATTGAAAAACAAACAACCATCCTCAATTTGGAATATAAGCGCGAAGAGGTGCGTAACCGTATTGAAGCTTTGAGAATCCAGCGTTTAAAGGCTCAGCAAGAAGAAGCTAATCGTCTTAAGGAAGAAGAAAACCGTATAAAAGATGAAGAAAATCAGCGTAAAATTAAAGAAATTGAAGCACAAGAAAAATTAAAACGTGCAGAAATGGAGCTGGAAAAAGTTCGCCAAGCCAGAGTTCTAAATGAATATATGAACGAAATGCTGATTGTTAATCAGCAATGGGTTGAAAAAAATGCAGCTTTGCAAAGTCAAGTAAAAAAACTTCGCGATGAACGCAAAGCCTTAATCAAAGATTTTGAAGATAAAATCTCTACGGTTAAAAGAGAATCTGATGCTACCATTTTGAAAGCACAAAATGCAAAAGAAGCGCATGATAAAGTTGTATCCTCATTGCAAACTCAAATTTCTAGCCTGAAAAGAGCTATTATGCAAAATGAAGATACTATAAATCAGTTGAAATCTGGCAATTCGGCTAATCCGTTTGCAGAAGGCATAGACGAAAATGCTATTGATATGTCTGATGAATATGCTATCATGGATATAACAGGTAAAGGCAAAGATATTATTGCTAAAATCATTAATAAAGACGGAACAACGTTTATTGTTCACCAAGGTTCTATGCTGAAAGGCGGCGAAGTTGTGATGGCAATTACAGATAATTATATTGCTTTTGATAATAAAGGTGTTAAGAGCTACCTTTATACCGGCGGAACAGTTCGCGAATACGAACCTGAAACTTCTTTCAACGGAGCTGATAAAACTCCAGTTGCCGCTAAAGGTGTGGTTAACAACAATAATGTAGTGCGTAATGTGCGCGGTGCCGCTGTTACCCCGCAAGCTGGTTCAAATTTGAAAGAGGCGACCGGAAATGCAGTTGCAAAACCGCAAAATAAGAGCGCTGCAAACAAAAAGGAAGCTGTAAACACAGATAATAGAGTGCATTCTAGTAATAGCACGCCGGTTAGATCAATAGGACAAGGAATGTTTGTAAGATAAAAATGGCTAACCAAGATGTAAAACAAGTTCAGACATTAAGCAGCGCCGAGCGTATAAGCTCCGGCGTGCTTAAGCCTGTTACAGCGGATAAAACATCTGATATAAAACCTGCTACACCGGCAACAAAGCTTGAATCGTTATTAACCCCGCCTCCCATCAAAAAAACATCTGATATTGTTGAAGATGTAGCTGAAACAAAAAAAAGCGACAATATTCTACAAACATTGTTTGCTAATGGCAACAAGGTATTAACTTCTGAAGATGGTGATTTAAATATCAACAGTGAAACCCGCAGAATGTTGGTGTTGTTTTCTGACGGTACATATCTCATTGATGAAGCACATCGTTTTGACGGACAAGTCCTGAACTTTACAGCCATCGCTAAACGCCGCAAGCTGGTTATGCACACTCCTAAGTATGTATCGAGCCAAGAAATTTCGGCTATTTACGCCTATGCGATGCGTGGTGCCGGCGAAATCAAGATGTCGGCGAAGGAATCTGCCGACTATCAAATGCAAATAGACTTTTTGAGCGTAATTAACCGCGCCGCCTCCAAAAAAGTTTCCGACGTGCATGTTGTTGTGGCTGATTCCACCTTAATTCTGTTTAGGGTTAATGGTATGATGGAGCGAGAGTTGGAATACTCTGCCGAATGGGGAGAGGCTTTTGTGCGTGCGGCTTTTGCGTCTGCGGATATTTCTGATGCAAACTATGCTCAAAACGAGTTCCAAGGCGCGCAAAAACTGGGGTCTACGCCATTGCGCGGTACCGATGGTAAATTAACCTTACCTCATAACGTTTTGGCTATTCGTTTACAATTTAATCCGGTTGCTTTCGGTTCGCAATATCTGGTTATGCGTCTTTTGTACGCTGATGACAATCCTAATGGTAACGGAGATTTGAAATCTTTAGGTTTAGGTGAAAGAGAACTAAATTTATTTTATCGTCTGCGAGCAACTGCTGTAGGTCTAAATATTGTTGCCGGTCCAACTGGTTCTGGTAAATCCACTACTCTGCAACGCAACATGATTAAGATGATTCAAGAGCATAACGGTGAAATTAATGTTATTACCGTGGAAGATCCGCCTGAATATCCTATTCCTGGGGCGCGGCAAATGCCGGTTACCAATGCGAACAGCGAAGAAGAAAAAAATGAAGAGTTTACAAAAGCTTTGTCAGCTGCTTTGCGTTCTGACCCAGATGTGATGATGGTCGGTGAAATTCGATCTTTAGCAACCGCGGATTTGGTGTTTAAAGGGGCCCTTTCTGGTCATAGTGTGTGGTCAACATTGCACGCAAACTCCGCTCCGGCAATCATAACTCGTTTCCGCGATATGGGTGTGCAGCCATATATGCTTTGCGACCCAGAAATTATGAAGGGATTGATTTCTCAACGTTTGTTCCGTAAGATTTGTCCTTATTGCCGAATTTCAATTAAAGAGAGAATGAGCGACCCATCTTATGGCCGTCTGAAAACCGCACTCGGCGACTATGGCATTGAGAATACTTATGTACGTGGCCCTGGATGCAAATATTGTAATCATAAAGGTGTAATCGGACGTATGTCTGTGCCTGAGATTATTGTTCCTGATGCACACTTTTTACAATTGATGGTCAATGGCGACACCAAAAACGCTATTGACTATTGGGTTAGTGAGCTAGATGGCAGACCCTTGCGGGAAGCGGCAATTGAAAGAATGCTGAAAGGCTATATTGATTTAGATGAAGTGGAACGTTGGTGCGGATTATTGGATCAGCGCCCGATTTACTAGGAGTGAAAAATGCCTGAAATAAAAAAACAAAGTGCCTTTAATAAAGCTATGCGTAACAACAACCAATGGTTGATGTCTTATGCAAAGATTATATGTTCCATGTCTAATAAAAACCGCCTGAAAATATATCGAAAACTAGCGGCGCTGCTGCGTAACCGCTTTTCACTTATGAACGCATTAGATATGATTTACAATGGGTTGTCCGATGACGGTAAACATCCTAGCGATCCAATGGCTATAGCTGTTGGCTGCTGGGGTAAGTCATTACAAGAAGGTCACCCATTTTCTGATTGTTTGAAAGGATGGGCTCCAAGCCGTGAACGTTTGATGTTGTCTGTTGGTGACGTATCCGACTTGGAAAGCGCCTTGTTAAACTTGATTAAAGTAACAGAAGGTTCAACACGTATGATTCGACCAATCATCAGTGCCGTTGCCTACCCGTCATTTTTGTTGATGATGTCTGTATTAATTCTTTATGCTATCGGTGTTTATATGGTACCGCCTATGCTTGATGCTGCTCCAAACACACGCTGGACCGGCACGGCTAAAACTTTGATTGATTTGTCCGAATGGATTCAGGCAAATTGGCTCGTCGCCTTTTCTGTGTTTCCGATTTTAGGTTTATTAATCTATGTAACCATTGGTATTTGGACAGGTCCGGTACGAGTTAAAATTGACCATTGTCCGCCTTGGTCACTATATAAAATTTTTACCGGCATTACTTGGCTGCTGGCTTTATCAGCCTTGGTTAAAGGCGGTGTGCCGGTATCTGTAGCCTTAACATCGCTACGGCGCGATTCTAATAAATATCTAAAAGAAAGAATCGATGGAGCTTTGTTTCACATAAAAAACGGTGATAACTTGGGACAGGCTTTAGATAAAGCAGGACAAGAATTTCCGGATAAAGCAATTATCACTGACTTAAAAATTTATTCTGAATTGGATAACTTTGAGGAGGCTCTGGATAAGTTGGCTAATGAATGGCTGGAAGAATCTGTATACATGATTGAACAAAGAGCAGAAATTATGAACATGATTGCCATGTTGGCTGTTTCCGGTATTATTGCTTGGGCTGTATTTGGAACCTTTGATATGCAAGATCAAATTACGAGCGCTATGGGTAAATAAAAAGGATAGTGTTATGCTGAAAATATCATTTGATTTAGAAAAAGCTCGTTTTAACGGATTATTTGGTATAGCCATTTTGGCTTTGTTGTTAATCTCATGCATAGCGCTAAGCGTGATCTTACTAAATAATCCGCACAAGGAATTGCATCAGGCCATATTTTCGACAGCCGATAGGGTGCACACATATTACCGCGACCGCCCTGGATATTGGAAACTGTCTACGCAAACCGCAAAAGATGACAACTTGTTACGTGATGACTTGCAGCAGTACAAAGAATATGACATTCAGATTGGCCAAGGCGTCAACGGCGATTCAGGTCTGCCAAGTGATTTAAGTTTTGATATTACGATTAAAAATCTTAATAAGTCGGCCTGCATTTCTCTTAGTGAAATGCCGCTAGAAAAGCAGGATAAGCTTATTTTGATGAAAATAACAATTATTAATGACAAAAATAATATAGAATTTTCTTGGGGTGGAGAACATAAACTGCCAATAGAAAAATACTCTGCACGCGGTTTTTGCGCAGCTAAAGATAATATAATCAGCTGGTCATTCCAATAAAAGTATAATCACCCAAAAAAATACCCCGCCTAAATTTTATGATTAGCGGGGTTGATATTTTATTTTGAAACCACATCAAACAGCGGACGGCCTTGTGCCATACGCGTCATCTGCATTTCTATGGTTGTAGCCAAGTTAATCTTTCCGGTTTTGATAATGTTGCGGGTTTGGTCGCCTTGAGTAGTATTTGGATTGGCAAACAAATACTGAACCACCGGACGCTTTTGCCCAATACCAACTAACTGCTGGTGAATAACACCCAAAAGACCGCGTGACAACAAGTCAAATGCCAATTCTTCACTCATTTCACCGCCGGAAGCGTGTTTTACTAAAGCATCAATAGCATCAGCAACGTTGTTAGCGTGAATGGTAGACAGCACCAAGTGTCCAGAGGTTGAGGCACGCAGGCATTCGCTTGCCGCTTCAGGTGTACGGATCTCGCCAACTAAAATGTAACGCGGGCGCGAACGTAGAGCCGAACGCAATGAAGCCCCCCAATCATCATTTACAGGTTGTGTTTGCTTGCATAAACCAATAGAACCATTAGCGGCATGATATTCTCCATCCAAAGGCATTTCAAACGGATCTTCAATTGTATAAGCAAAACCGCCGCTGCGAATCAAATATTCTCGCAACAAACTGGAAATAGTGGTGGTTTTACCAGAACCGGTGGCGCCGCCCAGCAAAATCAAACCAGATGCATTGCCCAATGTTGACAAGTATTTTATCAAAGCCGGCGGATAGCCCAAACTTACTAAATCCGGAACTTTCTTTGGCATTTTACGCATACAAAACATTACGCCATACATTGAAACCGTACGTTCAACACGGAAAAAGAATCCTTCATAAACAACCGAATAACTGGATTTACCATTATAGGTATTTTCCAGCAAACTATAAAATTCTTCAAAATCATCTGGTTCTAATTGCACCAAACCAAATTCTGATTTGGTGTCGGGAACAAACATTTGTCTATCCGGAGTGATATAAATATCTGAATGGTAAACATCATTAATTCTAGCCATAATTTTATCCTTCT
>USCF01000012.1 GCA_900553115.1 uncultured Alphaproteobacteria bacterium | reverse complement strand
TTCATAGATTTCTACTGATTTTCAATAATTTTCGAGTCATTTTTTCTATTTGTGCAAATGGTTATCCACAACAAATAAAAAATAAAAATTTATCACATTTTCTCCACAATTTTCTGCGCTGTCAAATAGTCAAATTTTCCACTTCCCAGCAATGGAGGTTCCTTGGTATAAAACACTTCTTTCGGACACCATAACTCACTAATTCCCTGCTGTTTAAAAAAGCGTTGTATCTCTGATAATTTGGCAGTTTCATCAGCTATCAGCAGCACAATTTTTTCTCCTTTCTTTTCATCAGCAACACTCAAAACTCCCAAAATTGAATTTGGATAAAGTTTTTCAATAACCTGTTCAATCGCCGTTAACGAAACCATTTCTCCGCCAACCTTGGCAAAGCGTTTTACTCTCCCGCAAATAGAAACAAAACCATCGTCATCAATATTCACAATATCGCCGGTGTCGTACCAATCATCAGCCGGCTGCAAAACATTTGGCTTATCGGCTTTAATATATCCCATCATCACGTTTTCAGCTTGTAAAAGCAGCTTGCCGCCGTCAGAAACACCAGAAACTTTTTGCAGTTTATATTTAATTTCCGGCAAGATTCTTCCGACTGAATTTTCTTTATAATACATTGGTGTATTCACTGAAATAACCGGTGACAATTCGGTTGTTCCATACCCTTCAAAAATCCGTACGCCAAATTTTTTCATCCATAATTCGGCTGTTCGTTCTTTCAGTTTTTCACCACCGGCAACTGCAAATCGTATTGGGAAAAAGTCATAAGAATTTGCCATGCGCCCATAGCCATACAAAAACGCGTCCGTACCAATAATCGCTGTCGCCTGCAAATCATATGCCAGCTCAGGTATAATGCGATAATGTAAAGGTGATGGATATAAGCAAACCTTAACCCCTTGCAGCAGAGGCAAAACAGTACCGACAGTCAGCCCAAAAGAATGGAACATCGGCAAAGCGTTGAGAAAAGTGTCTTTAGAATTAAACGGCACGGCCAAACGCAGCTGCAGCACATTTGCCTGAATATTTTTATGCGAAAGCACAACCGCTTTTGGTAATCCTTCAGAACCTGAAGTAAACAAGATTACCGCCGGTTTATCCGCTGGCAATTTCACGGTTTCGCGGCGAAAATATTTTTTCAAGCCCTTCAGCTTTGTCAACAAAGATACCTGCCCTGCCAAATCTTCTAGATAAACTATCGTTACACCGGCTTTTTCCGCCGCCGCAACCAAATTATCCAATTTGCCCATTTCCACAAATTTACGAGAACTGATAACCTTGCGCAAACTCACAGTTTTAATACAAGATTCAAACTGCATTATCCCCATAGAAAAGTTTAGCATAACCGGTATTTTTCCGGCATATTGCAAAGCAAAAAAGCTTATGGCATTAGCCAAGCTGTTTGGCAGCAAAACTCCAACTTTTTCTGCGTTGGCAAATATCTTTTTATACGCCGCCCCCAAGACATAGCTTTTTAAAATAAACTGTCCGTAATCCAAAGTTTTTTTCTGCATATCCAAAGCAATTTTATGCTTTGAGCCAAACAATCTTTCTGCCTGCAGCAAACTGTTAAACAAATGCTCATTTTTTACCGTTGTGCGATAAATCATCGAAGCCATTAAATCATATAATTTCAGCGAAACAGCATGACGCTTTTCCCGCATAGAAAGTTTATCCGAAACACTAATTTCGCATGGTGGTAAAACAAACATTTTAATTTTGGGAAACATTTGCGTTTTAACCATCTGCCCCACATATGAAAATTTGGAATATTGAGCCCCGTCAATACGCAGCGGCACGATTTTAGCACCAGTTTTAGCAGCAATAACTCCGGCACCTTCATATACTTTCATCAATGAGCCTGTCACGCTGATTCTACCTTCCGGAAAAATCATCACCGTTTTATTTTTGTTGACTTCATCAATCAATGTACGTATAGCCAGCGGATTTGCCGGATTCAACGGACAAAAATCAACCAAGCCGCTAAATAGTTTAACATACCACTTAGCGCCCCAATCACTGTCTATGGCAAAGGTAATTTTACGCGGCAAATAAGCAGCTATCAAAACTCCGTCCAACAAAGAAACATGGTTGGCGATTATGAGTGTCTTATTGCCGGCTTTTTGCAAATTTTGCACCCCCACCAACTCAACACGGAAAAACATTTTCAGCAACGAGCGGAATATTGAACGCACAAAGGCATCAGGCAACAGCATGCAAATATAAAAAGCCACACCGGCGCTAATAAGCGATACAAACAAAAACAACGTGGTGATTTTAAAACCTAAGGCCGTTAAAATCACCGCCAAAATAGAGATTCCGACCATTCCCAAAGAATTAATAATGTTATTTCCGGCTATCACAGAAGCCACATTTTTCTTTGGCGCTTTTTTTTGCATCAACGCATTAAGCGGCACTACATACATACCTCCGCAAAAGGCAAAAAGAAACAAAAACACGCTTAGCAACACACCGCGCGGCAACAGCAAAAAGTCTAATAATTTCAAAGTATTATCCGGCGTTTCAAAACCGTATGAGAGCAAATATACAGCAAATGAGCAAACACTCAAACCAATAGCGCTGATTGGCACATACACCACGCTGACATCACCTTTGAGCAATTTGTTGCAAAAAACAGAACCAACGCCGACAACAACCAAAAATAATACCAAAAACATAGTGACCACGGATTTTTCGGTATTAAAAACTTTACTGCATAAAGGGAATAATTCCGTTAAGAAAAAAACTCCTAAAACCCAAAACCACGTCGCTCCAATAATTGTACGGAAAACAATTGTATGCGACCGTATAAGGCTGATATTTTCTTTTATCTGCCGCCCCAAATTAAAATCAATTTTCAAATCCGGCTGCACGCCTGAGACCTGCGGAATTTTATACGCCGAAACAACACCCGCGACAGCGCATATAACCAACAAAAACACACTGGCATAAACCGGTAATAACGTACCTAGGACAGAACCTAAAATAATAGAAATATACGTACTGGCCTCAACATAAGCATTGCCGGCAACCAACTCATTTGCTTTTAGCAATTGCGGCAGCATCGCATATTTAATCGGCCCAAAAAATGTAGACTGCAGTCCCATCAAGAACAGCATAAGAATCAACGGCAGCGGACTATTAAATAAAAATATAATTCCGGCGCCTATCATTAAAAACAACTCAATAATTTTCAAAATTCTGGTCAATTTTGAACGACTGTATTTGTCGGCGAGCAGCCCCGCAAAGGCCGAAAATAAAAAATACGGCAAAATAAAGACACCGGCCGCAAGATTGGCATAAATATTGACTGTTTGCGTATCGGCCATCAGCTTATACGCCACAAAAACCATCAATGTGTTTTTGAAAAGATTATCATTAAAAGCCCCTAAAAACTGGGTAGCCAAAAGCGGGAAAAACTTTTTTTCCCGCCAAATTTTATCTGCCATAAGTCCACCTTTTGTTTAGTTAAAATTCCAATTCAAGCCCATTAGCGCACGATAATCATTCGCCTGTTTTTGATGTTCCGGATTTATTCTCACATCAAATTCAGAACGCACGCTCAAACTTTCGTTAAAATCATGGCTTGCATACATCGTCAATTTATATTCTCTGGCTTCTGGTTTTAAAGCTGCTTTATAACGATTGAAATACACTTCATCAGAATAATTGTCACGTCCTTGCGGAAAGTTTACCGATAAAGTACCGTCAACAACCCGCAGCGGCGAAGACACGCCAAAACCCAATTCTGTTTTCTTGCTTACCTTGTAGTTAGCGTCAAAAGCAAAACTTTCGCTGGTCAAAGCCGAGGTTTCAAGCAAATTAGAAGCAAATGATTGACCTTGGGTATATCCTCTATAATAGCTTCCGCTCAAAGTCAAACGAGGAGTAACAAACCAAGAAGCTTTAACACCGGCATTATATGTGCTGCTGTCTTGAGTGTTAAAAGCGCCGTTTCCGTTCAAACCTAATGCGGCCGCTTCCTCATATAGCAAACCATTCATTAAACTAAAGCCAAATTTTTCACCCTTATGCAGCTGTAGCTCCGAATTTAGAGCATAAGCTTGTTTTTTGAAAGAATTATCCTGATAACTGCTGTCGCCGTCATATAAACCATTGCGGCCGGTAACCGCCTCAAATTTCAGACCTGAGTTTTTACTAAAAGCAAAAGTGTTGTACACACCATACGCATTTTGAAAAGCCATAAACGGATTCTTTGTTGCCGCAGCAAAAGAACCGCCGTTTTCATACTTAGTATTTTCACTAAAATAAAAGCCCGACTTTGTGTTACCATTCTGATAATCAGCTTGCATAAATCCAAGACCGTTACCCTTGATATTTCCAGCGCTGCCGCTAAAGGTAAAGCTCAATCCGCCTTGCTGAACATTGGTTGTTTTGGCTGATTTTGCTATTTGATAAACATCATTTTTCAAATTTTTATATCCGCCATGTGTAACCGAAATGTAATTGGCTGTAGACATAGCAAACGGACGCGCATATTTATCAAACGCCGTCACCGTTTTCGGCAAGGCTTTTTGCATTGCATTTTTAAATGTTGACGGAACATTCAAATGAGTCTGGCTAAGATTCAACATCCCGTCAGATAAATTGCTGCCGGCGGCTGTTGTTATGCCGTTTTTTGAAATATAAGTATTTACGGCAGCTCCCAAATCCAATAAACCAGCCCCGTATTTTTCTGCAGTATAGCCGTCGGAAGCTTTATTTTTATTTGCAGTTTCCAACATCAAAGAAATTATTTCTTGTGAAGACATATACGGATAAGCGCCTTTCAATAAGGCATAACTTCCGCTAACAACAGGAGCGGCCTGAGAAGTTCCGGCCATGGCCGTATATTTATAAGCGCTATCCGGCTGTCCGGCGCTGATAATTGTTGACTTAACAACCGTATCATTTCCATCGCCGCCTGGGGCTGTAATGCAATAATCTTTAGTAACACCGCATTGATTAGAAAATTCCGATATTTTATATGACTCCAGCTTATTTCCGCTCATTGTCACATCGGCAGCTACTACTACCAACATTTGCAAATCAGAATATCTGGATTCCAACAATTTTAAGCCTGCACGCAAATCCGGCTGAGTTTTAGCATTATTGCCGGCAGCTTTTACCAAAACCATACCATCTTTACCTGTTTTTCCGGTTACATTGTTTATCACATCTTTATAACTAGCAACAATAGCATCATAAACTTTCAGCTCATCTGTATCAATTAAATTAATATTATCATTGATTTTTGAAGCATTTATACTATCGCTAGATTCAACTCCAAAGCTCATATTAACCACGGAAGCACCATCTGCCAACAATTTATTCAACGGATCAGCCAAACTGGATATAAAATCCCAGCGCACAGCCGTAATTGTTGTATTGGCGCCGGCAACTCCCATATTGCCTTTGCCATCGATATTTGCACCGATAATTCCGGCAACATTTGAACCATGTAAAACATCATTTATATTTTGAAGCTTATCATTTGCCAAATTTGGATAGAAATAATACTGCAGTTTGTCCCAATCATAATTCTGAGCATAATCAGCTGCCCAGCGATTATAGCAAATTTCCGCAGTATCGCCGCTTTCACAGTTCATATACCTAGATATTTTACTTTCTCCGTTTCCATCAGAAAATTGTACTTTAAGCATGCAATAACCATCTGCGCATTGCACTTTTTCAGATGCGTCATAAGTCCAGCAATTTGTGGTATCACCAGACAAACACGGACCATAATCAAAATTGTATCCGGTTACCTTAGATCCCTCGCCCACAGCAAATTCCGAATGGTTTCCCCATACGCCGGAATCTATCACTCCGACATTTACATTTTTAAGTTTGGTCGCAAATTTTCCGTTGCTGTCAGTTCCATAAAAATTTTTATAGGCTTCGGCAGCATTTATAGCGCCCAAATAATTTACAGTTGTACCTTTGTCGGGCTGATAATTACTGTCTGAATATTCTTTATTATTTTCAAAATAAGAATCATCTAACTTGTTTGCAATATCACCATAAGTACCAGTCACCGGTTCAAGCTTGGTATTCCAATCACGAGAAGAATCCGTTGAACCATTATTTCCAGGAGTATAATTTACATTTGTATCGCTGCCATTGCCGCTGCCGTTACCGCTATCAGTTTCGCTGCCACTGCTACCGCCGCTGCCGCCGTCAGAAAAAGCAAACAGCCCAGCCACACCGGCTCCCAAAAGAGTTAAGCCGCCATATTTTAAATACTTGTTTTTCAAATCTGTTCTATAGATTGCCTCGGCTGTTTCCATACACGGAGCTTTATCATCAGCTCCATATTTATATAACAGATTATATGCATCGTCATCGCCTTTGCTTTTAGCACGGCATAAGGCTGATAATCCACGCTCATCGGTAATATCAATAGAATATCCCAAATTCAGGAGCTGCTGAATTTTTTGCGGCTTATTTTCTAGAGCAGCACGATAAAAAGCATCTTGAATAGAACTATTAAAACGCGGCGGTATCACCGTTGCCGACCTTGCTTGAGGTGCACATAAAACTCCTGTCAAAGCCAAAATTGTAAAATATTTGCGTGTATTCATGATTATATCCTTATATATATTTTTGCCAAGTGTATACCTAAGGTTTAAAAAAAAGATTAAAAAAAATCTGTTATTTCGCTAAAAGATAACAATTGACTTTTGTTGTTGAAAAAGTTAGCTTTAATAAGTAATTAACAAGGAGCAAAAAATGAATCGCATAAAGTTAAAAGCTGACAGCCAATATCTTATTCCAAAACATTTGCTAACCCGTTTGGTCGGTTTTTTTGCCGGCGCTAAAATGGGCGGTTTAACCACGGCAATGATAAAGAGCTTTATCAAACATTACAAAATCAACACCAAGGAAATTATTGGCAAACCGGAAGAATACAAAACTTTTAACGATTTTTTTGCCCGTCAAATTCAGCCGGACGCACGTCCTATCAACATGACAGACAATGTGTTGGTTTTTCCGGCAGATGGCAAAATAAGCCAATTCGGCGCTATTGAAGATAAATTTATGCTGCAGGCCAAAAATCACTATTACACCGTAAACGCCTTGCTTGCCAATAGTCCGGAAGCCAAACTTTTTCAAAACGGAGATTTTATTACCACATATCTTTCTCCAAAAGACTATCACCGTGTGCATATTCCTTTTGACGGCACTCTGACAAAAATGATTCATGTTCCCGGAGATTTATTTTCGGTCAACAAATTCAATGCCGAACACATTCCGGAGCTTTTTGCCCGCAACGAACGCGTTATTTGTTTTTTTGATACTTCAATCGGTAAAATGGCAGTAGTTTTGGTTGGAGCAACTATTGTCCGCAGTATTTCTACCGTTTGGTCCGGAGTTGTCGCTCCTAGCAAGAACAAAGATATCAGCGTGTATGATTATACCGATAACAACAAGAGTTTTACTAAAGGTGTGGAAATCGGCAAATTTTTTATGGGAAGCACGGTTATCTGCCTGTTTGAAAAAAATAAAATCAAATTCAATGAAGATATGTTGGCTGGTCAGCCTACCCGCGTTGGCATGGCAATGGCCGAAGTAAAATAGTTTTACACAGCATTTATTTGAAATTACCCCTCAAAAAAAACACCGCCCTATTTTTATAGAACGGTGCGAGGTGTTTAGATTTTGTTACGAATTATTTGCCGTAAAATGCTTTTTTATAAACTTCCAATACCAATTCTTTACTGCAAGGACGTGGATTGCCGCCGGTACAAACATCAGTCATGGCTGCATCTGACAATGCTTCCAAATCTTCTTCTTTAACATTGATATCCTTTAATGTTTCCGGAATATTTACGTCTTTTTTAAGCTGTTTCACAGCATCAATAGCAGCTCTGCGATATTCTTCCTGCGACATTTTATCAACGTCTTTAACTCCCATTGCGCGAGCAATTTCGCGGAATTTTTCACCGGTGTACGGAGCGTTAAATTCCATAACATACGGCAACAAAACTGCGTTAGCCACACCATGCGGAGTGTTATAAAACGCGCTGAGCGGGTGCGCCATACCATGAACAACACCTAAACCGACATTAGAAAATGCCATACCGGTCATATATTGACCAAGCGCCATATCTTCACGTCCTTTAGGGTCATTTTCCACAGCTTTACGCAGCGAACGAGAGATAATTTCAATAGCTTTCAGGTTCAAAGTATCGGCCAATTCCCATGAAGCCAAAGTTGTGTAACCTTCAATGGCGTGTGTCAAAGCGTCCATACCCGTAGCTGCAGTCAATCCTTTTGGCATAGAAGACATCATCTCAGGGTCTACGATTGCCACAACCGGAATATCATGCGGGTCAACACAAACAAATTTGCGGCGTTTTTCTTCATCAGTAATCACATAGTTGATAGTGGTCTCGGCGGCAGTGCCGGCAGTGGTAGCAATAGCGATTACCGGAACGCTCTTATGCTTGGTCGGGGCTACACCTTCCAAAGAAACAACATCGGCAAATTCCGGATTATTGATGATTATACCAATACCTTTGGCTGTGTCTTGAGGAGAACCGCCGCCAATGGCAATCATATAGTCGGCACCGGCCTTTTTGAAAGCCTCAACGCCTTCTTTAACCACAGTTACGCTCGGATTGGCTTTTACTTTGTCATAAATTGCATAAGCCATATTGTTTTTATCCAGCAAGTCGGTAATTTTTTTCACCACACCAAATTTTACCAAATCGGCATCGGTGACGATTAGTGCTTTTTTAAAGCCGCGGGCTTTAGCCTCGGTAATTACTTCATCTTTAGCACCAAAGCCGTGATAGCTGGTTTCATTTAACATAAAACGTTTTGCAGTCATAGTTGTTTCCTTTCATAAAAATTATTAAATCCTTATGTTTTAAAACATAGCAAAAATTGTTTAGCAACAGGTTAATTTTTACAGCAAAAAAGCGGCTCATTCAGAACCGCTTTTTGAGTGTCGTTTTTATGCCGCTTTTTATAACGGAAGCAACGGTGACCAAGCTGGGTCAGAGGCTTCTGCCGGAGTTACAATGCGGCGTTCGTTATAACCGGTCAAGTCAATACTATACAAACGTACCGGAGAACCTCTGTCTTGGCGGAAGTACATCAACACACGGCCGTTTGGCGACCAGGTAGGACCTTCAACCAAATAACCATCGGCCAAAATACGTTCGCCTGTTCCGTCCGGATACATCACCCCAATATAAAACGCGCCGTTTACCATTTTTGTAAAGGCGATATAGTCGCCGCGCGGAGACCATACCGGCGTAGCGTAACGGCCTTTGCCAAAACTGATACGTTCAACATCGCTGCCATCGGCATTCATAACATAAAGCTGTTGATTGCCGCCGCGATCAGAGTTAAACACAATCTTGCTGCCGTCAGGAGAATAGCTTGGCGATGTAGAAATAGCGCTGCCATAAGTAATCTGGCGGGTTTTACGGGTTCTGATATCCATCTCATAAATATTTGTTGAACCATGATTAGCATAACTGAGTAAAACTTTTGAGCTATCCGGAGAAAATACCGGCGCAAAAGTCATACCTGGAAAATTACCCAAAACTTGACGGCGGTTTGTATCCAAATCAAGCATATAAACACGCGGACTGTTGCCGACAAATTCCAAATAAGTAATTTTTTGCATATTCGGCGAAAAACGCGGTGTCAAAACCAAGTTTCTACCGTCAGTTAAAAACTTATGATTTTCACCATCTTGGTCCATTATGGCAAGACGTTTAATGCGGCGAGTAGCGCGTCCGGTTTCCGAAACATAAACCACACGGGTGTTGAAATACCCCTTATCACCGGTCAAGCGTTCATAAATTGCATCAGCCACCACGTGGGCGATTCGGCGCCAGTTGCTTTTGGTGGTAGTAAACGATTTACCGATAAGCTGCTGTTCTGCCGTAACATCCCACAAACGAAAATCAACACGGATTTTGTCACCAGGCAACTCAACAATCTGACTTTGTACCAAAGCTTGTGACTTTATAGCTTGCCAGTTTACAAACTTCGGCTGTTGGTCAATAGAAGTTAGGGTTTCAATATAGCTGTTAGTCGGCAAAATTTTAAACAAACCGCTTCTATCCAAATCGGCGGCTATCACTTCACGAACCTTATCACCATAATCATTACCAATAATTTTAGTAAAAATATTGCCGTTACTGCCAATCATTTCCGGAATAGCAACCGGCATCGGATTACGAGTAGCACCGCGAACATCAATTTCCAGCTCGGCCTGAGCAGGAGTAATAATCAATGTTAAAAGCGCTGCAAAAACATATTTTAATTTCATTGCTTTATACCTTTAAAACTAATTAAAATTTCAACTGAATTCACAATATACATATTAGTTCAAATAGTAAAGCTAAAAAAGAGTTTATAGGCATAATTATGCAGCGCTTTTTAGTTGACAAACATACTTATTCCGCATAGCCTTACAAAAAAGGAAAACATTATGAATATTACAGAATTTAAAAATACTTTGCCTCAATACAAAGCCCTGCTGGGGGTTGATTACGGTTCTAAAAGAATGGGATTGGCAGTTTCTGATTTAGGACGCAGCATTGCGACTTCGTACAAAATTTTATACCGCGGAGAATGGCAAAAAGACGTGGCTGAACTCAAAAAAGTTATTACTGAAAAAGAAATCGGCGGTCTGGTCTATGGTTTGCCCCTGCAAATGAACGGCGAAGAAGGAGCTATTGCACAAGAAGTCCGCGCTTTTGCCCAAAAACTGGCTCAAGAAATTGATTTACCTTATATTTTTTGGGACGAACGACTTTCTTCTTCGGCCGTGGAACGTTTTTTAATAGAAGAAGTGGATATGTCGCGAGGCAAACGCAAAAAAATTCTGGACGCATCTGCCGCAGCATATATTCTGCAAGGTGCATTAGACGCAATAAGTTTTTGTCGCTAATAAAAATGTCCGCCCTTTTGAGCGGACACTTTACTATAAAGAATTTTTCACTTTACTATTCAGCACTGTTTTTTTCTACAGTAACATCTGTCAAACGGAAATATTCAAATTCTCCGTCCGCCAAAATTTTGAAACGGCTGCGGCTTTTAGCAACCATCGCAGTAGCTTCGGCTCCGCCTTCATAAACAACAGCTCCAGTTTTATCATGAAAAGTCACCGAAATCAGGATTCTGGCAATATCATTATCTGTATCATTTTCCAAATAACCACAAACAGCGTTATCGCATTTATACATACCATAAACTTTCACGCCGTCTTTGTTGTAGCTGTTTAAGTCTTCTTTTTCTTTTAATTCATCAGAATTATTTTCATCAGCTATGCTGTCTTCTGCCGTAGTTTCCGAACCGGACGGAATAGCGGTCCACCCCAATCCTAAAGCTGCAACAACCACCAAAACCATAGGGATTTTTTTCCCTTGAATTTCTAGATATTTCCCTTTAAGGCTTTTTTTATAAACTGAAGAAAAAAGATGAAAAACTTTTTTAATCAATTGAAAATATTTTCTATCTTTTGCCAAAACACCTATTTCTTTTGCTTCTTCCAGCAAAGTTTCGGTATTCAAATCATTTTTTGTTTCATTTGCCATTTTATTATCCTTCAAATATGAAACAGAGTCATTTTATTTTTTATATTATATTCTGCCTGCCGCAAATGCTTTCTTCACATATCGGCGCATATCCTGCTTCACGCAATGGAAAATCTCTGTCTTTCCCTCTTTGTTCAATGATCTACCGTGATGCTGCCGAACGGCACGCGGTCCCAGGTAGTCTCGTCTAACTCACAGGTATGCCGTGCCAGAAGTTTTTCGTATTCCGTGCCGCCGATGGAATAATCCTCGTAATCGACCTGTTCCATCTCCGCAAGAATACTCTGATATTTCTGCGCCAGCGCCATTTTTCGCATGGATGCATCAATCGTTTCCTCATCGACACCCAGGCGCGCTCTCTGTTCCTCGGTAAGGTCACTCCAAAAATCCTGCTGATCATTGGCAAGATACTGTTCCTCCTCCTCTGAGAGCGTGATTTTCTCTGCTGTTGCCATCTGGTAAAACAGCGTATCATGAATGGTCATATCCACCACCGTCTGTTTCGCCTGCTCACGCAAAAACGTGTGATTGGTATACAGCCTCCAGTATTCGTCCGTATTATCCGGATTGTAGATGAT
>USCF01000011.1 GCA_900553115.1 uncultured Alphaproteobacteria bacterium | reverse complement strand
TCGCGATAAAAACGTCCGGTTTTGGTTTTTTGATAATCTATTTGGCGGCAAGATTCCACAATGTTTCGGATTTTACCGATTTCTTCGTTTGGCGATACCGAGGGCAGCTGCGGATTTTGCGGTGCCGGACAAGTGTCTAGAAATTTAACTTCAAAAGCTTTGCGCACACCTTCCAAATAACAAAGTTTGGTAAACTCATCAAACATTACCTGGGCGGCTTTTTTTATGGCGAGAATGTCGTCTAAATTAGGAGCGTGGCGTTGGTTGCAAAAATCTTTGAACGCTGTTTTATATTGCCGCGGCGAGGTCAAATATAATCTTGCCAAATCAAGCAGACTTTGATTGTTTGAAAAATTTTTCAGTTTGTCGATAAGAGTGAGCATATCGCTGCGGTAATGGTTGGCATAGCTCTTGCTCCATTTATAATTTGCGCCCATAAAAGGGTGCTGTAATTCAAATTTCGGCAAAACCGAGTTACCCTCGGCGATGATATCTAACGCATCAATAAGGGCTTGGTGCAGTCGCTTTTTATTGGCAAAAAAGAAGATGTCTTGCCAATGAAAAGAAAAGACGGCTTTGCGAAAAGTGTCGGTAAAGTCTGTGATTTGGGCAATTTCAACCGCGTCCAAATTTTCTTGCTCACAGATTTTTATTTTTTTTAGGGCGTCACGATAGCCTTTTTCCATTTCGGCAATGGTTTCTTTGAAACGCGGCGGCATAAGCGCGGCTATAACTCGTTTTTTTTGTGCAGCTTGGCGGCTGACTGAGGTTAAATCGAGCCATAAACGCAAAGATTGAATGGTGTGATTGTCTTCTGGAATTATGATATTCTCTTCAAAATAATGACGGAATTTTTCGTATTCGCGGTTGAGTTCAGAAGAATGGCGAATATCGTACCATGAAGTGTTGATATAGTCTTTTATTTCTGATGAAGAAATAAGGCAGGGTGCAAAATGACATTCACTTTTGTCACCCATGATAAAGCTGCCGCTGGAATCGCGGCAAAAAACAAAATCAATGTTGTTGTAGTCGGTCATCAACGGTTTTTGAAATGATTGTTCTAATGCTTTTTGCTAAAGATTAGCAATCAAGCGTTATGATTTGGTTAATTTAGCGCGCGGCGCTGCGTATAAACTGAAAAAAACTTTGAAATTTGGGAAACAGTGTGATAATTTGAGCACAGTTTAAAGTTTTTATTACGGAGAAAATTAACAATGTCGGGTAACGCCAGATATAATGGAAAAGAAACCTTTGCCGAATGGCAAAAAGAATGGCAGCTGGAAGATAGATATAATTTCCGCTCCATTGAAGCTAAATGGCAAAAAATTTGGAATGATGAAAAAGCTTATAAAGTAGAAATAGACCATTCAAAACCAAAATTTTATGCTTTGGTCGAATTTCCGTATCCGTCAGGCGCCGGCTTGCATGTGGGACACCCGCGTTCTTATACGGCGCTAGATGTGGTTTCACGCAAAAAGAGAATGCAAGGCTTTAATGTTTTGTATCCAATGGGTTTTGACGCATTTGGTCTGCCGGCCGAAAATTATGCTATCAAAACCGGCGTACATCCGGCAATTTCAACAAAACAAAATATAGAAAACTTTACCCGCCAACTAAAATCAATCGGTTTTAGTTTTGATTGGGACAGAAGTTTTGCTACTTGCGATCCGGAATATTATAAATGGACACAATGGATGTTTATTCAATTGTGGAAACACGGCTTAGCCTATAAATCAAAAATGGCGATTAACTGGTGTCCGTCTTGCAAAGTGGGGTTGGCTAATGAAGAAGTTGTCAACGGCTGCTGTGAGCGCTGCGGCGCGCCGGTGGTTCGCCGTGATAAAGAGCAGTGGATGGTGGCTATTACCAAATATGCCGACAGACTTATTGACGATTTGAAAGAAGTTGATTTTATTGACCGTGTGCGTTCTACCCAAATTAACTGGATTGGCCGTTCTGAAGGTGCAGAGCTTAGCTTTGAGCTGACGGATAACAATGGTGATTCTTTAGGCAAAAAAATGGTGGTCTATACAACGCGTCCAGATACAACTTTTGGCGTGACCTATACGGTTATGGCACCAGAGCATGAATTTGTCAAAGAACTGATGAATCGTTTTGAAAATGCTGCCGAAGTACAGAACTATATTGATGAAGCGGCTAAAAAGTCTGAATTACAGCGTACGGCTGACACCACCAAAACCGGTGTGGAATTAAAAGGAATTAAAGCGAAAAATCCGTTTACCGGCAAGTTGATTCCGGTGTTTATTTCGGACTATGTTTTGACCGGTTACGGTACCGGCGCCATTATGGCGGTTCCTGCGCACGACCAGCGCGACTATGATTTTGCCAAAGTCTTTAATTTGCCGATTATTCAGGTTTTGGACGGCGGCGACATCAGCGAAAAAGCTTGGGAAGAAGACGGTAAACATATCAATTCAGGTTTCTTGGATGGTATGGATAAAAAAGAGGCTATGGCGGCAGCGATTAAATATGCTGAAGAAAAAGGTTTCGGCAAGGCTAAAGTTAACTTCAAACTGCGCGACTGGGTGTTCTCTCGCCAACGTTATTGGGGTGAGCCTATTCCAATGGTTTATTGCGAACATTGTGGTTGGCAGCCGATTCCAGAAGACCAATTGCCGCTGAAGTTGCCTGATGTTCCGGATTATCGCCCGAATGATAACGGCGATTCTCCGTTGGCTAATGCGACAGAATGGGTAAAAACCACTTGTCCGTGCTGCGGCGGTCCGGCTCGCCGTGAGACCGACGTAATGCCAAACTGGGCAGGCTCTTCATGGTATTTTCTGCGTTATTGCGACCCACATAATGACAAAGAATTTGCATCTAAAGAAGCTTTGGACTATTGGATGAATGTTGATTGGTATAACGGCGGTATGGAGCACACCACGCTGCACTTGCTGTATTCTCGTTTTTGGCATAAATTTTTGTATGACTGCGGTTATGTGCCGATGTCGGAACCATATCACAAACGTACGTCACATGGTATGATTTTGGCGTCTAACGGCGAAAAGATGTCTAAATCACGCGGTAATGTCGTAAATCCTGATGATATTGTTTCTACTTATGGAGCTGACACATTACGTTTGTATGAAATGTTTATCGGACCGTTTGATCAAGTGGCAATGTGGTCGGAAGAAAGTCTGAACGGTGTTTATCGTTTTGTCAGCAAAGTGTATGCTTTGTTTAAGAAAGTGTCAAAAGACGCTAAGCCGACAGCGGACGATTTGCGGGCTATGCACAAATGCATTTTGGAAGTTACAGAGCGTGTTGATACCATGAAATTTAATACCGCTGTTTCTTCGCTGATGATTTATGTTAACTACTTATCAGATATGGCGCAAATTCCGGCGGAAATGTATGAAACTTTGATTAAGCTGCTTAGTCCGTTTACTCCGCATTTGGCCGAAGAAATGTGGGCTCGGTTGGGACATAATACTTTGGTTATTACTGAAACTTGGCCTACCGGCGACGCTAAATTGGCCGAAGACAACATGGTGACAATGGGCGTGCAGATGAACGGTAAAATGCGCGGCACTATTTCGGTTGCCAAAGACGCTGCCCGCGAAGACGTAGAAAAAGCCGCGTTGGCTTTGGAAAATGTGGCTCGTCAAATAGAGGGACAGGCTGTTAAAAAGATTATTGTTGTACCAAATAGGATTGTGAACATTGTTGTATAAAACAAAAATAGCTATGATACTGGCGGCAGTTTGCGGACTTGCCGCCTGCGGGTTTGAGCCTCTGTATGTAGAAAAAACAGCAGGCAATGATTTGTGGTATTATAATAATAAATTTGATACCGACATTGTGCGCGAAATGGCGCAGATAAAAGTTGAAACGGTGAGTGACCGCATTGGGCAGATGATAAAAAATGAGTTGATGGACACGTTTAACCCATATGGAACGCCTAAATGCGCTAAATATTTCTTAAAACTTCAACCGGTTTCGGCGCATACTGTGCAACAGGCTTTGCGTGACGATATCACGGCTACTCGTGAAAAGGTGAAATACACGGTTAAATATTCTTTGTGGGATAAGGAAAACGGTCAACTGGTGAGCGGCAAAAGCTGGGTTTATTTAAGCTATGATTTGCTGGATAATCCGTATTCTACCACTATGGATAAGAAGAAAGTGGAAAAAGACGGGGCAAAGATTATCGCTAACGATATTTCTTTGCGTATTGGTGCTTATTTCCATTCGGTTAAAACAAAACGCGGTAATCCTAATGAATTTTAAGCAAGCACAGCTCGAGAGTTTTTGCAAAAATCCGAATCCGGATGTGAAGTGCGTTATTCTTTTTGGCAGCAATGAGGGAACAATATCGTTACTGCAAAAAAAGTGCGCCGAAGCCGTGTGCGGTGATGTGCGGGACGCTTTTCGCTATGCTTTGCTGGAAATGAGTGAAATTTCTAAAGAAGGGCAAGAAATCTATGCCGAATATTATGCTCAGTCGCTAATGGGTGGCCGGCGCGCGGTTGTGATTAAAAACGCCGATAATAATCTGGCCGCGGTTGTGAAAAATCTGATACCTGAAACAAAGTCTGATAATTTGCTGGTTGTTTGTTCGTCTTCGCTTAATACTAAATCATCTTTGATAACTTGGGCTAAAGATAGAGCTGATGTGATTATTGTCGGATGCTATGACGACAGAGAAGAAAATATAGCCGAATCAACAGTGGCTTTGCTGCGAGAGCAAGGTTTGCTCTGCGACGCGGCAACTTTACAGGTTTTGTGTGCGCGCCTATCTCCGGATAGAAAAGTCAATCAAAGTGAAATAGAAAAATTGGCCATGTATTTAGGAGAGCGTAAAAATGTGACAATTGCCGATGTCAAAGCAGCTGTCAGCGATGTTGCCGGCGCCAATTATGATGATTTTTGCTATTATGTTGCCGGTGGTGAAGTTGCAAAGTCTGAAGCAATGTTTGAGCGTTTATTAAAAGAAGGCGAAGAACCGTCGACAATTATTCGGCAGCTGACTTATCATTTTAACAAGCTTCTAAGTTGCGCCGCATTGCTAGAGAGCGGAAATTCAGCAGATGAGGCTATCAAATCATTACGTCCGCAGTTGATGTTTTATCGTAAAGATGCTTTCAAAAATCAGCTTAAAATTTGGCAACGGGAGCGTTTGCTGGGTGCTATATCTATGCTTTATGATTGTGAGCGTGATTGTAAAACTACCAATTTGCCGGCGGAGCAGATGGCATCGTATTGTGTTATGCGTATTTCCGGCGCCGCCAGAAAACTTAGATAATGGCTTTCTACTAGGAATTTTTGCGCTCGTGTACCTTTATGTACACGTCGCTTAAAAATCCCGTCGCATTAAGCTCATTCTCTAAGTTTTCTTTTTTATGTATAATGGCTTTCTACTAGGAATTTTTGCGCTCGTGTACCTTTGTGTACACGTCGCTTAAAAATCCCGTCGCATTAAGCTCATTCTCTAAGTTTTTTTAAATAATGTAGTATAATGAATTGGAGTTTTTGAGTTTCGCTCTTTGATATTTTTTTGCGTCAGCTTAATAAAAAATCCCTTAACAAGCTAGGCTTAAATTAAGGGATTTGGGTACAAACTAGAAAATTTTTCTTTGCTTAACCAGATATTCTATCAGATTGTTAATGTCATAAGTTTTACCAAGCAGGTGCGTACAATATTCATGTCCATAACATTCGCGATAGACAAGTCCGTCAAATTGATTGAGAATGGAGGTGTTGACAGGCGTGTAAAGCACAAAATCATTTTGGTTATAAAACAAAAAACGTACTTTACCGCTTGCATTCTCATTTTTAAATATCTGCCAAAGGGTATGAAAAAGAAGATAAATTTTATGAATTGCCCATTCATCAATATCCTCAAATTTTTCATCATCTTTGACAATGAGCAAGTATAAAACACGAGTACCGCTCAGAGGAATCTCTTTGACAGAAAGTTCCAAATCTTCAGGACAAGCTGATTGGACTTTAAGCAAGAGGCTTTCAATAATTTCCTTTGTCATAACATAATTATTTTAGATGAAACATAAATATAAATTTTATGCCTCAAATAATGCGCTTTAATCTGATTTTTGTCAAGTTATTTAGATAACTTTATTTTCCAGCTAAAATATTTGTAAACAGCTCGTGTACGCTCGGAATATGTCCGTCGGCATAAAGCGGATCACTGCCAAAACGATAAACATTGTGTCCGGCAAAAGCCAAGTTGTTTTGCACATCTCCACCGTGGCCGATTTCCATCAAGGTGTGGTGTATGCAATAAGTGCGTGGGTCCGGTATTTTGCCGGTTGTCCCATTGGCACGCGACCAGCACGAAAATTGACATTGTGACAAGCAGCCGACGCAACGTGCGCGTTGTTGCTGCATTTCTTGCCATTCGCTAGGTGTCAAAAATACCAAAGTAGAATCCGGAGTTTCTTTAATGATCGTATAACCAGCTTGTTGTTGCTCTTTTATATGCTTTAGCGAATCTGCGGCCACGTAGACGGTTTTAACTTCGGAAATAGCCAAAGGTGTGTTTAATTCGGCTGTAGATTGTAAACTATAAGTTATTTCTGCAGCTTTACGGCGCATTAAATTGGCTAAAAAATCGTTTTTTATGGCCGAAGAATAAAAGCCGGTTGGGCTAAATTTTTGCAAAATAACATCGCCTTTTTTGGTGTTCAGCATCAGCTTTTTCCAAGCGTCGCTAATCGGGCTTTCTTTTGTAATCATCGGACGTGTGCCAAATTGAAAAGCCACATTGCCCAATTCAGGATTATTGATGTAATCTTGCCAATCTGCCAAACTCCAAACACCGCCGGCAATAATTATTGGCAATTCAGGCAAGCCCAAATCAATCAGAGCTTTACGCAAAGCAACCAATCTTTCATACGGCCGCTGCGGTTCAAGTGGATTTTCGGCATTAGACAAGCCATTGTGTCCGCCGGCAAGCCAAGGATCTTCATAAACTACACCGCCTAAAAATTCGGCATAATTTTTAAATGAACGTTTCCATAAAATTTGCATAGCCCTAGCCGATGACACAATCGGATAATAATAGACGCCGTGCGCTGAAGCAATTGCGCCCAGATTGTATGGCAGACCGGCACCACAGGTTACACCGTGAATAAGGCCTTTTGCACCTTCTAAAACACGGGTGATAACTTCTTCGGAGTCTGCCATTTCCCACAGCATATTGATGTGAATTCTGCCGTTGCCGCCGGCAATTTCGTGGGCAATCTGCGCCTGTGAAATACCTCCCTTTACGGCATATTCAACCATCTCACGATGACGCTTTTCCCGAATCTTTTCATTAAACAATTCTGGAATTTCAATACCGTCTTTATCCAGAGCCGTCGGGCTGACCATAGAAATGGTGCCGACGCCGCCTTCTTTGGCCCAAGCACCCGAGCTTTTGCCGTCGGTGCCGTTAATACCTTTTCCGCCTTCTACTAAAGGAAAAACTTCGGCGTTGGATAACTTTATTTTGTGGAGTTCTTTCATCAGTTCCTCTATTTCTAAAATTTAACTGATAAAAATATATGACCATTTTTGAAAAAAATAAAGTAGGCACTTTTAAGTGGTATAGTTTCGCTAAGGAAACAAATGGATTATTCAGCCATTTTAAACACATCAAATGAAAAGTCGTTTATGGCTAAAAAGGCAATACCTAGGCAAATAAAAGCATAAATCTGCAGCATACTTAAAATATTTTGATTTTTTGTTTCCGGTATATATTGCGGTATCAGCGCCAATAAGCGATTGATTCCGACAGCGGCAAATAAAACGGCTATCAGCTGAGCGAAAATACCAATGTTTATAAGCAAAGGGGCAAACGGCGAAATAATCTTAAATAAAAATGTAAAAAACAGCAAATATACGGCTAAAAAAATATGATATCCACGATTGAGCAGATGCTTTGTATTTTCTAACTTCTGTCTATGTTCGGCGATTTTTTCGGTTGTTAGCGTGGATACGTCAACGCCGCGGATAGTTTGCGGCTCTTCTTGTTGTTTTTTTATGTTGTTAAGATTAGCCTTCAGCTTTTCGTTTATCATACACAGCCCACAGCCCTTTGGTGTGAAATAAACGTGGTTATGGTCTTTTTTGCACTGTTTGAGGTGTTTTAATATATATTCCAGCTGAGTTTGCCATTCCAAAGCTGTTGGACGCTCATTGCCTTTGGTAAAAGCGCGTTCAAACAAAGTCATCGTGGCTTTATCAAAGTAATCATGCATGCTATAAGGGTGCGGTGCTTGATAAGTATCCGGCCACATGCCATAGGCGTAGTGATAGCCGGCAATTCTTTCTTGAATAGAAAGCATGGTGTCTTTTTTGTTGCGCGGAGTACCGGAAAACGGGTGAATACCTTCATTCAAGAGTTTGAAAATAATAACCGCCAGAGCAAACTTATCTTGTTCTTCTCCCATATTTTCACAAGTTTCATTCATACCTTCCGGATAAATGTATTCTTCACTAACATATTCTGCAGGGTAGCGCGAATCGTTTTCACCTTTGATGGAAAAACCGTCGCAGTCAAACATGGCGACCAACATAGTTTTTTTGTATATTGAAACGTTGGTTGGTTTTAAATCGATAATGTAGTGTCCGCAGGCGTGAAGTGCCGCAACAACCGAAGTGATGTTATAAGCGGCGAAAATGCGGTCAATATAGCGTTCGGACAAACCTAGCTTGCGGCGGACAGCTTTTTGAATCAAATGGTCTAAGGAAACGGCTTTTTGGGTGTCGATTAACGGCATTAGATAACCCATGCAATAGCCTTGTTTATCTTCCAACAAGGCGATAGGCCAAGCAATTTGAATATATTCCGTTCCTTCATTGCTGATAGTTGGAATATTTGGCTTATTATGCAGCATAGCTTCCAGTTTTTTGCGGTTGCTTTCGCTTTTTTCATTGTCATGAAAGATTTTTGCCACAATTTTAGGGCTGCCGATAACTTCAAATATTTTTCCGGCGGCACCGCCCTTGTTCAATAAATTTCCCAGAGTGATTTCTTCGTGTTTGCCGTCTGGATACAGAGCTAAATATGTTGAATTTTCCGTCATTATAGTTTGGCCCATAAAATTGTTTTGTCATCAGCATTAAGCCGTTGAGCGCGGCGATTGTTCAAGGTGTTGCGCAAGGCGTCAACGGCGTAGGTTTTTCGGGATTCTTTTTCCAAGTATTCTATTATCGGAATTAGAAAGTTGCGGTGAATTTTATAAAAATCGTTGGAAAAGGCAAAGCCTGTGACGCCGTCTGTCATCAATAAAATACGGTTGACATTTTCTATGTTGGTAAAGCGCAGGCAGTCTTTCCAATCTTCCATGGTATAAAAATAGGTTTCACACGAAAAAGCGCCGTTTTCCGGTTCGGAAATAATAAAATTGCTGTATTCGCCATTTTGAAAAGCGATGCCGGCGCCGTCGCCGATGTGAAAAAATACACCTTTGTTGTTATGGTAGAACACACCGACTAACGTTGCCGAAAAATTGATGAAATCGGCAGAAGTCTTGCTTTGATTATAGCGGTGCAACAATAGTTTTTGGCGGGCGATACTTATGGCTTTGATAACATCGCTGCGAATCGTTTTGATATCTGAGTTTATCAACAAATCACAAAGTGTTTCGCAGATAATTTTGGCTCCGATTTTACTATGCTTAGCCGAGCCGGCACCATCGGAAACTATGGCCACAAGCTTATTTTTGGTTGAACGGGCGCAGCTGTAATCTTGGCACGGCAAACCAAGGGACTTATGCAATGGTCCGCGAATGCTGGTCGAAAGTACATGTATGCGCTCGTTGTTGCTCATTTAGTTTTTCTTTTCATTCCAATCGTTGATATCGTCTAAATAGTGGTTGGCATTTGGCGCTGCCTTGGAAATACAAGAAACGCTGCGGCTCAGCCATAAGAAAAATTCGGTAAATTTCAGTCCGGTTAGGCGTTTAGGCGGAAGCAGAGAAAATTTTGCCAGTTTATCCAAATTAGCTCCTTGGGTTCCAATAGCGTGAATAACAACTTTTTTGTTTTTTTGCGCATAACGGCAAATTTCTGCCGAATCTTCCCAACCATAATCGGTTGGTTCGCCGTCACTGATTAAAAAAATCCAAGGACGTTTGGAGGTAATCCCGCAGTTATCATAAAGACATTTTTGCTCTTCAATTTTTTGCAGGGCGAGTTCCATAGCTTTTCCCAACGGAGTTAAGCCGCCGGCTTCCATTTCCGGTGCTGTGAAATTCATGGCGTCAGTCCAGTCAGAAACGATTTTTACTTCGTCTTTACCAAAAGCTTTTATAATCAATAGCTGAACGCGAGAGCTGGCGTCAATATCATCTTTCAATTCTTTTTCCAGCGCAATCAATCCGGCGTTTAGCTGCTTTATCGGTTCTCCGCGCATAGAGCCGGAACAATCCAAAACCAAAACGCAGGGAGTTCGTTCATTGGCGTTATCGGCAAATTCCACATACGGAATAGTATTTGTTGTATTTTTTTCAACCATTTCAGCCTCTATTCATTTGGGTAGTTATGCGGATATCCGCTGCCTTCAATCGGTGACGGAGCCGAATATTTGCCGCAAGCGCTCAAAGCACAAAAACAGCTGAATAAGCAGATAATTAACAATATTTTTTGCATTGACTTCATTTGTTAACCTTTTTTTTTGATGAGTTTAAAATATATTTAACATAAGTTGAGATAAATATAAAACTAATTTTTGTTTTTTACAGAAAGTTGGTAAGGAATGAATAAAATTTTAAAAATCTGTGTTGCTATTCTGATTATGGTGACGATGTTCTGTTCATCAGTGCAGGCAAAACTAAATATTTTTCCGCAACCAAGGTATGTTCCGGAGTTGAACTTTTATGGCGATAGCGGCAAGGCGTATAAGTTAAAAGATTTTAAAGACGATTTGCTAATGGCTGTTGTCTGGTCCAGACGCTGCGGACCATGTTTGGCCGATTTGAAACCATTGAGCGAGTTTGCCAGAGCTACAAAAGACGAGGGTATTCATGTTATTTTGATTTCTCCTGCCGAAGAGTGGAAGAGCGTAGATGAAAAGAGACTGTTTCTCAAACGTTTTGGTGCGGAGGATTTAATTAGTTATTCTGATAAAAAATCAGCCTTTGTCAATGGTATGGGGATTATGGTGACGCCAACGGCTTTGCTTATTAATCGCGACGGATTGGAAGTGGGGCAGATTACAGGTGCTGTGCCTTGGGATAATCCCAAAGCTATCAAGTATATTGTGGATTTGAAAAATAAACTCTATTAAAAGAGTTTTATCACCGCAAATCCGCCGATTAACAAAATTAAAAAGAGAATAGAAAGCCAGCCCAAATTTTTTTCGATAAATTCGCGCATGGTTTCGCCATATTTTTTCAATAGCCATGCCACTAAAAAGAAGCGCATGCCGCGGGCGATAATCGACGCAATGGTGAAAACAATCAAGTTCATATGCACAACACCGCTGGCAATGGTGATGATTTTATACGGAAACGGAGTTATACCGGCGCCAAAGACAATCCAAGCACCATATTGATTGTATAAATCTTTAAAGGAATTGAATTTTTCTAAGTAACCGTAAAAATTCAACAAAGGTTCGGCTATTAGTTGGAAAAAATAAAAACCAATAGCATATCCAAGATAAGCACCAATAACGCTTCCCACTGTGGCAACACCGGCGATTGACCAAGCTTTTTTAGGCGCAGCCAAAATCATTGGTATAAGCATAACATCTGGCGGAATAGGAAAAAAAGAACTCTCAATAAAAGCAATGGCAAATAACCAATAAATAGCGCCGTTTTCTTTTGAAAGATGAAATACCGAATCGTAAATTTTACGCACAAATTGGCTAAAGCTCATAGTTTTTATCCTTGATAAACAGATGGTCTACCAAAGAAATCTACTGTAAAAATTTTTTTATTTCAGCAATATCCTGTTGTCTATCCACATAAAAAATATGCGGCCGATTTAAAAGACGGGGAACGGGTTTGAACGGTTGCCCGTATTCTATGCATATAACATTTGGGGTGTTTTTTTGCAAATATTGATGTGCTGCCTCTTGAGTGTGAACCTCAAAGCAATTTGTATCGTTTAATTCCGGTATCAAATGGCAAAAACTTTTAGCTTGAGGAGAATATTTGTTTAAAAGCATAACTTGATGCTGCTTGTTGCCCAAATTATAACTTTCAAGAATATTTAGCAATTTTTGCGACGAATCGGCTTCGGTAATGTAGTGCGCCGCTTTAATCGCAGAATTAATTTGCAGATGCTGCGGTTTTAGGATAATCAGCGGAAAACGCAAATGTTGCTTGCTTAATTCTTCTAAAAGTGCTTGCGCCGGTTTATCGCC
>USCF01000010.1 GCA_900553115.1 uncultured Alphaproteobacteria bacterium | reverse complement strand
AAGCTTAAAAAGTTTAATTAAACATAAAAATTACTAAATAATCATAAAGTGATTGTCTTTATACTCCCTTTTATTTTTTTGTCAAGCATTTTATACAAAAAAAATTCTTTGTTAAGCTTAAAACAAAACAAAGAATTTTAATCTAACACAACAGATAAAATATTATTCTACATTTTTTTAATATTTTCGGCTAAGTTCATACTCAAGTCTGGCAGCTTTGCTATTAAGCCTGTCTATTTCCTGCCTAGCCACATTTTTAGCATTTTCTGCTTCGTTTGCCAACATTCTAGACTTGTACTTGAAATCCTCATTTGATTTTTCAGCTTTTTCAAGTCTTGAAAAAAGGTACATAAGACGCTGTTCTTCGGTCATTTTGCTAAAATTACGGGCATCTCTAGGTGAAAGCCCATATTTTTTTGCCAGCCAATAACATTTCTGCTCATCCATAATACTTAAAATTTAAACATAACTATTTAATAAAAATTACAAAACAATTCTAATTTATACATTTATGTTTTTCTGTCAACTTATTTTAGCAAAATATTTAATATACGCAAAAACCGCCTTTTGGGCGGTTTTCGGTACGTATTATTAATTTTTAATCTAATCGACAATCATCGCTGTTAAATCTGCCTCAGACACAACCTGATCATCAACCATACCAACACCATGAAACACAAAAATGTTGCGGCGTTCTTTGATTTTTTCAACATGCATTCTGAGCTGGTCACCCGGACGAACTGGTTTGCGGAATTTCACTCCGTCAACCGCCATAAACAACACACTGCGTTTTTTGGTTGCATAATCCGGATCGGCACTCATAACCACACAGCCGGCTGACTGTGCCATAGCCTCAATTTGCAGCACCCCTGGCATAATTGGATTACCAGGGAAGTGACCTTGAAAAAATTCCTCATTCATAGTCAAATTTTTGATACCGACGCCTTTTACCCCTGGTTCTTCAACTTCTAATCTGTCCACCAGCAAAAACGGATAACGGTGTGGCAGCATTTTCATTACTTCATCAATATTATAAATTTTCTTTTCAGACATTTTTTCCTCTCTTTATTTTTTAGAATTTTTTTGCAAAAAAGCAACTTGACGCATAAAGTCTTTGAACGGCACACATGGACTTCCCATCATTACGGCGCCGTCTTCAATATCACGCATAACACCGGACTGAGCAGCAATCTGCACACCGTTGCCAATATGCAGATGATCGGCCAATCCGACCTGACCACCGCAAACAACATAGTCGCCCAATGTACAACTACCGGCAATGCCTACCTGCGACACAATCACACAACCGCGTCCCAGCTTGTCATTATGAGCAATTTGCACCAAATTATCTATTCTGCTGCCATCACCGATAATCGTATCATCTAAAGCTCCGCGATCAATACAGGTGTTGGCGCCGATTTCAACATCGTTGCCAATAATAACACGCCCCAACTGCGGTATACGATGGTGATGACCATTCATTAGCTGAAAACCGAATCCATCTTGACCAATGCGGGCTCCAGCATAGATATAGCAATTATTACCGATTACTGCATACGCAATTGAAGCGCCAGCGCCAATGCGGCAATCGCGTCCAATTTTACAATCATGAGCAATCACTGTGTTTGCTTCAATACGGCAATTATCACCAATCACAACATTGTCTTCAATCACAACATTTGCACCAATATAGCAGCCACTGCCAACACTGGCAAACATAGAGATTTTGGCGCTTGAATCAATTTCGGCAGCCGGTGTTTTTTCGGAATACATATATTCGTTTAGACGAATAAAGGCTTCCTTTGGATTTTCGCAAACCAATGCCACAACATCAGCCGGCAAAAACTGCTGTAAAGCCTCTGTTGTGACACAGGCTTTAGCTTTCATGTCAGCAGCTTTATCTTTACTTTTGCGATCATAAAAGAAACACACATCATCTGCTCCGGCAGATTGCATAGTCGCAATATCTTTAACCAACAATCCGGCTTTGCTTTCATCACTCAAAACAGCACCCGTAACTTTGGCCACATCGGCCAAAGTCACGTTTTCTTTCGCATTATAAAAATTTCTATCTACCATTATATTCTCCTAGAGGCTGGTACCAAAATTCAAACGGAATACTTCGGTTTTATCATAATTTTCTTTAGCAATAGGGAAACCAAAGTCTATATCAATTTTGCCCATCGGCGACATCCAGTCAAAACCAAAACCGACTGAACTGCGGATTTTTGATGAATATTCAATCTTTTGCGCATCAAAATTATCCGGTTTACCCAGCATACCTACATCCCAGAATGTACGGCCTTTAATGCCTAATTCATCCAAACCAATAGGGAATGTCATTTCAATGCCGGAATACATCATCCAGTTACCACCCAAAGCATCGTCTGTGCGCTTATCACGCGCGCCGATACCGGCAAATTCAAAACCACGTAAAGTTTGGCCGCCTAAATAATAACGGTCTGACAAACGAACGTTTTCTCCGCTGTAGCCGGCAATATAACCGCCGTTGGCAAAGAATTTGAAAGTGTAATAATCCGCAATAGTATAAAACTTATAAGCTTTAGCATCAAATTTGTTATATTTATCATCGCCACCGACACCAGCAAAATCATTACCAAATGACAAATAATAACCTTCCTTGGTGTTAATAGCGTTGTCACGTTTGTCATAAACAAAAGTTTGACCAAGAACAGATGCTGTGCTGCTGCCTTCTTCGGCTTTTACAAACTCAGATGCATACGATTTTACGTGATTCACTTCATTTTTACTCAAAGTATAACGAGCATAGTGATAAAAGTCATCGGTATAGTTCCAACCAAAACGAACTCTTCCGCCTTTTGAACTTGTATCATAAGAAGCTTCGTCTTCATAATCTTGCTGCGTCATAAACAAATCGGTTCCGGCGCTCAGGCGGCGACCTAAGAAATATGGCTCAGTAAAACTAATGTCATAGTCTTTGGTTCGTTGAGAAATACCAACATTAAAGCCCAATTCCTGACCGCGGCCACGGAAGTTATTTTCGGTCACACCGGCGCGCAATAAAGCACCGTTTGTGGTAGAATATCCAATACCAACATTAAAGTAGCCGGTAGATTTTTCTTCAACATTAACATTCAAATCAGCCTTATTCGGACCAGTCGGCTCGGTTTGAATATCCACTTTGCTGAAGTAATTCAAGTTTTCAACATTACGACGGGAATCGCGCAATTTAGACACATTCAAGGCATCGCCTTCATCAATACGAAACTCACGGCGAATCACTTCATCCAATGTTCTGTCATTGCCTGTGATATTAATTCTATCAACAAACACTCGTTGACTTTCGGTAATATTAAACACCAAATCAACGGTTCCATCAGCATTGTTGCGTACTAAATCAGCTTCTACATCAACAAAAGCGAATCCTTTTTTGCCTAACGAATCGGTAATTTCACTAATAGATTTATCAACCAAATCAGCGTTATACCAATCACCCTTGGACAATTCTACATCATCATACAAAGGTTTGATATCAACATCTTTAATTTCGGATTTGATGGTGATGTTGTTAATTTTATAGCGTACACCTTCATTCAAAGTAAACGTCAAAATAAAAGATTTTTTATCCGCACTCAATTCGGCAATCGCAGATTCAACCTGAAAATCAGCATAACCACGGTTAGTATAAAAACGGCGCAGCAGCTCTTTATCATAGTTCATCTTTTCGGCGTCATACGTTTCTGATGAGGTAAAAATACGATACCAACGGCTTTCTTTACTCATAATTTCATCTTGTAAATCAGAGTTAGAATAGTGGGTGTTGCCTAAAAAGTTGATTTTATCAATTTTAGCGGCTGAGCCTTCGTCTATTTCATAAATCAAATCCACGCGGCTGTCGTCACGTTTAATAATTTTAGGTTCCACCGTAACTGTGTAGCGGCCGGTCTTACGATATACATCTAATATACGCTGCACATCTTGCTGTACTTTGGCTTTATCATAAACGGAACGCGGGCCCAACTGCACTTCGCTTTCCAAAATCTTATCATCGATTTTATCGTTGCCATCAAAAGCTCGCTTACCGATAACCGGATTTTCTTTGACATTTATCACCAGTGTGTCGTCTTTCGAGGTATCAAAATTGATATCGCTGAACAAACCCGTGTCATAAAGACGCTTAAATGAATTGTCTAGTTTATCTTGAGAAACAGATGTATTTTTTTTGATGTTCAAGTAAGACAGCACTGTCGCTTTTTCAACGCGCTGCAAGCCGTTTACTTCTATTTTTTTTACCACCATATCCGCAGCCATGGCTTCAAACGCGAATATGCTGGTTGCCATAATTCCGGCAAAAAGTACTTTTTTCATTTTTTTATCCTTATTCTTAATCAAACCACCGGTTAATTAAATGCGCCACATCATTCCATGTTGCCAAAACCATAATGGCTAAAATTATTAAAAGTCCAAACTTAAAAATATAGTCTTTAATTCGCGGCTGTAGTTCTCGACGAGTTACCATTTCGCACAAGAAAATAACCACATGACCGCCGTCCAAAACCGGAATTGGTAAAAAGTTAATCAATCCTAGGTTTACGGATAAAAGCGCCATAAAATATATAAATCCGATAAATCCTCCGGATTTGCTGACATCTCCGGACATTTCAGCAATGCGGATAATTCCGCCCACTTCTTTGCCTCCGCGCTGACCGGTAATCATTTGTCCTACCGCGCGCAAAGTTGTCGCTGTTAAGTCGTACGCCTCTTCAAAACCGGATTTTACTGCGTTGACAAACGTCATGCTCTCACCGGCAAACACTATACCCGATATAGATTGCACACCAAGCATGCGGCGTTTCACTTTTTGACCGTCACCAGCATCAAAGTTTGTTTCTTTCAACACCGCAGTAAGCAACAGAGGACGGCGCAATTTAATTTCTAATTCATCATCTAAATGCGCTGCTACATATTCTTTCAACTGTGTAAAATCTTTAAGTTCCACCCCATTTACGCTGTCCAAAATATCATCTCTTTGAAAACCGGCAACGTCGGCGGTGCTATTAGTTATAACGTTTCCAACAACCGCAGGAGCCGGTAAGTTTTCTTTTGTTTTTTCATCATATTCTGTCGGATAGGAAATCAAACCCAAAATTTTTTCTTTTTTCGGCAATCCTTCGCTAAAAGGAAGTTCTATTTCTGCGGTTTTAAGTTTTATTGTCAAAGGACGCTCCACCGCAACTTTCACTTTGTCGGTTGTAGCCAGCGAAACTTCATTGCTGATAGACTGAAAATCAGGAGTTGCATTGCCATTGATACTAACGATTCTGTCACCGGCTTTTATACCTGCCAAATCAGCGGCTTCACCTTGCATAACTCCGCCAACAACCGCCGGATAAACTATTTTACCATAGCTATAGAACAAACCGATAAAAACTAAAATAGCAAAAATATAATTAAAAGCCGGACCAGCAATAACTATTAAAAGCTTCTTCCAACTTTTTTGATATGGAAACGCCTTTTGTTTATCTTCTTCCGAAAGCTGAGTTAGCGTATTATCGGCAGTTGAAGATGAAGCGTCGGCATCACCTAAAAATTGGCAATATCCACCCAGAGGCACAGCGCAGACTTTCCATTTTGTGCCATATTTATCCGTACGGCTCCAAAGTTCTTTTCCAAAACCAATGGAAAAATCTGTAACGCCGACACCTAAACTGCGAGCAATGATAAAATGTCCAAATTCATGCACAAAAACCAGCACACCTAATAAAACAACAAAAGGTATCACATAATAAACAATATTTAACAAAATATCCATTTAGGTCACCTTATCTCATATACATAAAAAACAAATAAACAAACGGAGCGGCAAAAATTAAACCATCTACACGGTCAAAAACGCCACCGTGCCCAGGGATTAATTTACTAGAATCCTTAACTCCTACTTTGCGTTTGATGGCGGATTCAATCAAATCTCCAACCTGAGCCAATACAGCGATGATACCAGCGGCAAAAGCATACAACATTTGTTCATTAATTGGCCATACATAACGCAGATGCAATGGAGAATATGTAAATGAAACATGATTCAAGTTGCTAGAATAAAACGGAATATCCAAAACTTCGGTACAAACATACATAAAGATTATGCTAACCGAAATGGAGAGTAAAATGCCTCCAAACAACCCTGACCAAGTTTTGTTAGGGCTGATTTTTGGCGCCAACTTAGGACCACGCAGATTGCAACCAACCACAAGTCCGCCAATATCCATACTCCAAACCATCAAGAAAAACCACAAAGTCAACATAAAGCTATAATTATATTGCGGGTCATAATAGCCTTCACTCGGATCAAAATTACGATACATCCAAATCAGAGAGCCTATGCCGATAGAAATATATGGCACGCCCAAAGTAATCAGTGAACGGCGTTTTTCTTTTTCAGCCATAAACCATACAACCAACGAGGTTATGGCCATCATGCTGAATAAAACCGCAAAATTGTAGCTCCATAAAGAAACAGCTAAACTCATCATATAAGCAGTAACATAAGCCGATGACTTTTGCGATGACAATAAATTAGCCCATTCCCATGCCAATAAACCGCCGACCACAACTGCCAGAACTTCGACATACGGACTGCCGATATAAAGTACCTCAACCGCAATTGGTATCATTATAATTGCGGCTAAAATTCTTTTGGTTATTGCGCCAAATTTACGACTTACCATATCTTCTCTCCCTATTATTATATTCTTGTATAATCTTTTCTAACTCTGTTTTTGAAAAATCCGGCCACAAAACCGGCGAAAAATACATTTCGCTGTAAGCCAACTGCCACAGCAAATAATTGCTTATTCTTTGCTCACCGCTGGTGCGAATCAACAAATCTGGATCTGGGATGCCCGCGGTATATAACATTGAAGAAAACGTGCCAACATCAATATCCTGCACCGTTAAATCGCCTTTTTGCACCAAACTTGCAATTCTGCGCGCGGCAGAAACAATTTCTTGTCGACCACCGTAACTCAGGGCAACACACAACGTAAGTCCGTCATTTTGAGCGGTTTTTTCTTCAATCTTTACCATTTTGGCCACAATATCTGCTGCCAACATATTTCGTTCGCCAATGAAAATAATTTTAACATTATTTTCTTCCAGCTCCTTAAAGCTGTTATCCAAATAATTGCGCAGCAAATTCATCAGACCATCAACCTCTGACTTTTCACGCTGCCAATTTTCCGTAGAAAAAGCATATACCGTCATATATTTAACACCAAGGCTTTTCACCGCCTTTGCTGTATCAATCAATATTTCAGCGCCTTTTTTATGTCCCATAGCCACAGGCAAACCACGTTTTTTTGCCCAACGACGGTTTCCATCCATAATAAACGCTATATGCTGCAAGTTTTCAACAGTCACGATCACACCTTAAACCTGCATAATGTCTTTTTCTTTCAAGGCAACCTGCTCGTCTACTTTACGGATTGCATCATCAGTCCATTTTTGAATATCGCTGTTATATTTCTTTTCTTCATCTTCTGAAATTAAAGAATCTTTTTTCAGTTTTTTAACGTCATCCATAGCATCACGACGGATATTGCGCACAGCAACTTTGCATTGTTCGGCATATTTACCAGAGATTTTAACCAACTCTTTACGACGCTCTTCACTCAATGGAGGAATTGGAATGCGAATCAGTTGACCGTCAGACATTGGATTCAAACCCAAATCACTTTCGCGCAGAGCTTTTTCAACCGATTTAGCCATACTTTTATCCCAAACGCTGACTGACAAAGTACGAGCATCTGGAACGCTTACTGTACCAATTTGACTGATAGGCGTCATATTACCATAAGCCTCAACCAAAATACCATCCAGCAAACTGGCGTGAGCACGTCCGGCGCGCAATCCGGCAAAATCAGCCTTCAACGCATCCAAACTTTTTTCCATTCTATTCAAGGTCTCAGTTTTAATTTTTTCAAAATCAGACATTATTTACCTCTTACTTTTATTTAATGATTGTACATTCAGCAAGGCCACACACGGCCTCAGCAATAGAATTTTTTCCTTTTTGTGCAAAAACCATAATCGGAATATTATTTTCTGCCGCCATAGTTATTGCAGTCATATCCATAACTTTAAGTTTTTTCTCCTCCACTTCAGCAAAACTAATGGTTTCGTAGCGCTTAGCATCCGGATTAAAACGCGGATCAGAATCATAAACTCCGTTAACCTGAGTTGCTTTCATAATCACATCGCAATGCATTTCTGCAGCACGCAAGGCCGCTCCGGAATCGGTTGTAAAATACGGATTGCCCGTACCAGCAGCAAAAATTACGACTTTTCCTTTTGCCAAAGATTTTACAGCCTCGCGAAAACTATAGGTTTCACACACTTGAGGCATTACCAAACCCGAAAAAATTTCCACCGGACAACCGGCACGTTCTATGGCTGTTTTCATAACAAGCGCATTCATCAGGGTTGCCATCATACCAACCTGATCGGCAACGCTTCTATCCATCCCTTCGGTCGCATTTTTGGCGCCGCGGAAAAAGTTTCCTCCGCCGATAACCAAACAAATCTGCACGCCTAAATCACGCACTTCTGCAATTTCTGCCGCCAAAGCAGCAGCGATTTCGGCATCTACGCCAAAGCCTTTATTCCCCATCAAACCTTCGCCCGAAAGCTTGAGTAAAATTCTTTTATAAACCGGTTTCATTTTTACACCTTATAATAATCTGATTGTATGTTACGCATTTTACTGCAGTTGTCATCAACATTTTACACGTTTTCAGCAGAATTTTTTAAAGAACGAAAATATAGTTGAATATTTTGCGTTTTCTGCTATTGATAGAATCAATTTTCAGACTGAAGGAGAAAAGTTATGACTTTAAATTTGTTTCTTTGCGCATTGGGCGGATATTTGGCCGGCTCAATTCCATTTGGCTTGGTTCTTTGCTATTTGTTCGGTTACGGCGATATACGCAAAATAGGCTCAGGCAATATCGGCGCCACCAACGTTTTACGCACCGGAAACAAAACTTTGGCTTTATTGACCGTTTTATTAGATGCGTTCAAAGCCGGCTTAGCCGCTTATGCCGCTTATCATATTTTACCTGATACAACTCTATCTTTTGCCGGTATAGATACCTCACTGAATGTTATCGGCTCATTAATTGCCGGCTCTTTTGGCGTTATTGGACACAATTTTCCGGTTTGGCTCAAATTCAAAGGTGGGAAAGGAGTTTCTTCGGCCTTTGGTTTTATTTTGATGACACAATGGCCGGTTGCCTTAATTGCTTTGGCCGTATGGTTGATTATGGCCTTTGCTTTCCGCTATTCTTCATTATCAGCGCTTACGGCAGCCATTTCTATGCCAATAGTAGCTTTCTTGCTGTGTCCGCCGGTATATGCGGTGTTTTATACCATTATTGCCTTACTGGTAATTATCCGTCACCATGCAAACATTTCTCGTTTAATTAACGGAACAGAGAGCAAAATAAGTTTCAAAAAGAAGGCGTAAAAAGTGGCTGACAACGAGCTTTCTGACATATTGCAAATAATGATGACCGACGGTGTCGGTCCGGTTACGTTTTATAAGTATCTGCAAACATATAACGATAGCCTGACAAAAACAATTTCTGCAATTGCTCAAAAGAAAAAACTTTGCAGCAAAGACAAAGCCGTCGAAGAAATTGAACGAGCCGCTAAACTCGGTGTCAAAATAATTACCTATAAAGACGCGGTTTACCCCGAATCTTTGCGGCAGCTTAATGACGCACCGCCGATTTTATATGCCTTGGGCAATACGGATTTATTAAGTCACCCTTTAAGCATGGCAATTGTCGGCGCCAGAAACGCCTCAATCAACGGGCGGAAAATTGCCTCGCGAATCGCTTATGACTTAACCGAAAATGATGTTTTAATAATTTCCGGCATGGCTCGCGGTATTGACAGCGCCGCGCACAAAGGCGCCATGTATGCCAAAAACAAACTTGGGCCGACCATTGCTGTTTTAGGCACCGGAATCGATGTGGTTTATCCGGCCGAAAACAAAGATATTTATAAAATGATAGCCGAACAAGGATTGATTATCTCTGAACTTCCGTTTGGCACCGCAGCTCAAATTTCAACCTTTCCTAGGCGGAACAGAATAATTTCTGCCCTATCTGCCGGGACACTGGTTGTTGAAGCCAGTTTGCATTCCGGTTCTTTGATAACAGCAAAATGTGCATTAGAACAAGGCAAAGATATTTTCGCTGTTCCGGGGTCGCCTTTAGAAAATCGCTCTCAAGGACCTAATCATTTGATTAAAGAAGGCGCTGTTTTAACTGAAAATGCCGAAGACATACTTAATATATTAAGTATAAATCAAAACCGGCAAATAAAAAGCGCGCAACTGAGCTTGAAGCCTCTTGACAAAGTTGAAAATCGTGTAAATATTTCAGACATTAAAATTTCTGAACCACTGCCGAATAAGGAAAATAATTTGCCATTAATCGAATTAATAACTTTTGAAGGCGTGGATATAGATGAGCTGCTGCGCTCAAGCGGTTTAATGCAGGCCGATTTCTTTTCTCAGCTGCTGGACTTGGAGTTTAGCGGAAAAATAGAACGGCAGGTTGGAAATCGAGTGGCGCGCTTAAAATAAGGTGTATAATAAAATGAAATTAGTTGTTGTAGAATCTCCGGCAAAAGCCAAAACAATCAATAAGTATCTAGGTTCAGACTATAAAGTTTTGGCCAGCTATGGTCATATACGCGATTTGCCTAGCAAAGACGGCTCTGTTGATCCGGACAATGACTTTGCCATGACTTGGGAGTTTAGTCCAGTGGGCAAAAAACACCTCAACGACATTATCGCTGCGCTTAAAGACTGCGACACGCTTATTCTCGCATCCGACCCGGATAGAGAAGGAGAAGCTATTGCTTGGCATATTTTAGAAGAACTGAAAGAAAAGAAAAAACTGAACGGCAAAAAAATTGAGCGTGTAGTTTTTCACGAAATTACAAAATCTGCCGTCAAAGAAGGCATTGAAAACCCTAGGGAAATAGACCAAGATTTAGTCAGTGCCTATATGGCTAGACGTGCTTTGGATTATTTGGTTGGATTCAACTTGTCGCCGATTTTGTGGCGCAAACTTCCGGGGTCTAAGTCGGCAGGACGCGTACAATCGGTGGCTCTGCGTTTGATTTGCGACCGCGAAAATGAAATTGATAAATTTAAGGCGGAAGAATATTGGACAATTGATGTTGACTTGCTGACAGCACAAAAAGCAGAAATGCTGACACACTTAATCAATTTGGACGGCAAAAAATTAGACAAGTTTACAATTAACAGCGAAGAAAAAGCTCTGGCCGCCAAAGCAAAAATCGAGGCGCAGAATTTTGCAATTTCAAACGTCGAGCGCAAAAAAGCCAGCCGCTATCCGGCGCCGCCGTTTACAACTTCTACCCTACAGCAAGAGGCTGCCCGTAAATTGCGTTTTTCGGCAAAAAAAACTATGCAAGTGGCGCAAAAACTTTATGAAGCAGGTATTATCACTTATATGCGTACCGACGCGGTAAACCTTTCTAAAGAAGCCATAAAAGCCTGCCGCGAAGCTATTGAAAAATATTTTGGCTCCAGCTATTTGCCAAAGACCGCAAAAGAATATAAAAACAAAACTAAAAACGCTCAAGAAGCACACGAGGCTATCCGTCCATCTGACGTTATGAACACTCCTAAAAAAATGGAGTTAAAATTAGACAGCGACGCTTACAAACTTTATGAGCTGATTTGGAAACGCACCGTTGCCTGCCAAATGAATCCGGCTATTTTGGATAGAGTTGTGGTTGATGCAAAATCGGCTGACGGCAAAATTTTATTGCGTGCCAACGGTCAAGTAATTCAATTTGACGGATTTTTGAAACTTTATCAAGAAAGTAAAGATGATTCTGATGACGATGATGAAAATGCAATTCTGCCTAATGTGGAAACCGGCGAATCTGTTGAAAAGAAAGAAATTAAGCCGGCTCAGCATTTTACCACGCCACCGCCGAGATTTACGGAAGCAAGTTTGGTTAAAAAGCTGGAAGAACTTGGTATCGGACGACCGTCAACTTATGCCAACATTATTGCCGTTTTGCAGGAACGTAAATATGTAAAAGTGGAAAAACTGCGTTTTATTCCAGAAGACCGCGGACGTATCGTGACCGTATTTTTAGAAAACTTTTTCAAAAAATATGTAGAATATGATTTTACGGCGCAGATGGAAGAATTTTTGGACGATGTTTCTGCCGGTGCTATGCAATGGAAAAAACTGCTTGCCGGATTTTGGGCTAAGTTTATCAAAAACATAGACGAGGTTAAACCTCTGCAACTGACAGAAGTTATTAACAAAGTTGACGAAGCTTTGTCTGCCCATCTGTTTCCACCGCGCGAAGACGGCTCGGACCCAAGAATTTGCCCTAAGTGCGGCAAAGGACGCTTAAGCATAAAGTTCGGCAAGTTCGGCGCTTTTTTAGGCTGTTCAAACTACCCGGAATGTTCGTACACTAAGCCTTTGACCGACACTAAGGAAGAAGAGGAAGAAGCCGCCAACGCCAGCGCACAAAAACTTGCCAGTGGCGAAGATAAAATTTTGTGTCAGATGAACGAACAAAATGTTTATTTGCGCAAAGGACCATACGGCTACTATGTTCAGCTCGGCGATGCCTCCAGCAATACAGAAAAGCCAAAACGCTGTTCGCTGCCTAAGTTTGTGAAACCGGAGGAACTAACAGCTGAACAAGCACAGATTTTGCTTTCTTTGCCGCGTGATTTAGGAAATGGCATTGAAGCTAATATCGGTAAATTCGGTCAATATATTAAACAAGGCACAAAATCAAAATCGTTAAGCGGAGAAGATAATATTTTTAATATTACTTCCGAACGAGCAGAAGAACTTCTGAAAAACGCTGTTGCCAAACCGGAACCAACAGTTTTGGCGCAACATCCGACGACTAAAGAAGATATTACCCTCAATAAAGGCCGATATGGAATGTATTTAAAATGCGGAAAAAATAATTACGCCATTCCAAAGGGTTATGCTCCAAGTTCTTTAACTGCAG
>USCF01000009.1 GCA_900553115.1 uncultured Alphaproteobacteria bacterium | reverse complement strand
ATGATTCCCTATTCGGAATGCGTCATTCTCGACCGCGCTCTGCCGCGCGTGGAGGACGGATTGAAGCCCGTTCAGCGCAGAATTTTGTTCGATATGATGGAGCTTGGGCTGACGCCCGACAAACCGTACAAAAAGTGCGCGAGAGTTGTCGGCGACTGCCTCGGTAAATATCATCCGCACGGCGATTCTTCCGTATATCAGGCACTTGTCCGTCTTGCTCAGCCCTTCAATATGGGCGCAACGCTTGTGGACGGGCAGGGTAACTTCGGCGACGTGGACGGAAACGGCGCGGCTGCAATGCGTTATACCGAGTGCCGCTTAACCCCGCTCGCCGTCGAAATGATGAAGGGAATGGGCTCGCCCGACGACGAAATCGTGCCATGGAACAGCAACTTCGACGATCAGCTTAAAGAACCGGCTCTGCTGCCGGGAAGATTTCCCAACCTGCTGGTAAACGGCGCAAGCGGAATAGCAATCGGATTTGCAACCAATATTCCGACGCATAACTTAGGCGAGGCAATCGACGCCGCGATAAAGTATATCGACGAGCCGAAAGTCACGCTTAAAGAGCTTATGAAGGTCATGAAAGGACCGGATTTCCCCACCGGCGGCTATATTATCGGCGGAGAAGGCTTGACTCAGGCATACGAAACGGGTAAAGGCAAAATCACCATACGCGCAAAAATTCACGTCGAACCCGGCGAATACGAAAAAACAAACGTGGTTATCGACGAACTGCCCTATCAGGTCAACCGCGCGCTGCTGCTGGAAACCATTTCCAAGCTGCGCGACGAGAAAAAAGGTATACTTCTGGGCATCAGCGACATTACCGACGAATCGGACAGAAACGGAACTCGCTGCGTAATAAAAATCAAAAAAGACTGTAACTACAAGCCCATTCTCGAAATGCTGTTCAAGGCAACTCAGCTTTCGGTTTCGTACGGCATAAACATGGTTGCCATCGCCGACGGGAAACCGCAGGTGCTCGGGCTTTTGCAAATACTCGGACAATTCCTGTAGATTATTAAGACTGATTTCTGAAACTTCTTTACCGTGCGCCCATAACAGTTGTGCGTGGTCTTCTATTTTTCCGGTGCCGGCTTTGGTGGCGGCAACAGTAGAAGCAAGCATCATACCGCGCAGGTTTTGTTCCGCCGAAAGGCGAAAACCTTTATCTTGCAAAGTCAAATACAAGCCGAACATATGCAATTGAATCCGCGGTGCTTGCGTTTTTTCCTTTATAAGACGCACGATTTCAAACAGTCGTGGAGAGGTTAAGTCCTCGTGAGCCAATTCTTGATATTTTTGCGGATTAACAACTTCCAAGGCGTCCAAAGCTTCCCGTTCATTTAAGCCAAGCGAATCGGCAAGCGGAGCAATTTTTTCAATTATGGCGGCGCGCACTTTCTTGTCTTGGGTGGACGCCAGTTCCAAGTGGATAATTCCTTGCGTATTGTGTTTTTTCCAATCTTTGATTAAAGCTATGGAGTTATTGACCAATTCTACGCCGTTACGCTTAGACGTCAAATTATGATAGCCGGAAAGCACCAGATAATCATAGCCATTTTGCGATAAGTGTTTCACAAAATCCGGATTGATGACTAAATCAATGTTGGCAGGGTCATAGGTGGCAATAAAACGATTAGATTTGGGACAGGTAAATTCTTTGCCCCAAGCCGTAAACGAATCGCCGATGTCAAATTCAATAATCCAATGGATAAGCGGGGTTTCGGCGGCGCGGTCAATATCTGCGGCGCGGCAAACTTTGCCATTTTCATCCATGCCAAAAAGGTTATTTAAAGGCAAAAATTGTTGGGCTTGCAGTTTTGGGTGAGAATTGGTGTGAACAAAAACATTTTGCACGCCCAAAACGGCTAAGGCGTTGGCAACAATTCCGCCTTGACCACCCATTTGTAAACGGTCGTAACCCAAATTTTGGCTCATCCATTCATAAACCGATTTATCATCGGTAATCCATTCTTCGGCAATGCCGCGGCTAAAACATTTGGCTATTCCGTGCACCACGTCTTGAGGCGTTTCTAATAAAGTGCGCGGACTGTCAAATTCTTCGGCGGTCAGATTGGTTGCTTTTAGTAATTCAGACAAGCGTTTGCCGCTGATTTTTAGAACCGCGTCAATATTGGTGTTAAAAGCGGTTGCCACTGAACGAATCTCTTTCACTTTTTCAAGCTGAGAGGAAACGCAGCTGTATTTTTGCCGCCAACAATTTTGCAATTGGGATATACTCATTTTGTACGCTCCATTTCTTTTAGATGAAGATTGGCCAAGGAGTTCATAAGCAGGCCGTTGATAGCCTGTTCAAATTCAAGATAATCTTGAGTTTGTAAAATCCAAGAGTTTAGTTCGGCAGAATTTACATCACTGTATTTGCGGTCGGTTTTAAGTTTGTTTAGAGCCTCAGCAAAGTTGCCGTCGTTGACCAGCTGATGAATTTCATCAGGCGTTTTCGGAAAAACTACAACAGGTTTGTTTTCTCTTTTTTTGAAAACAACCAGCTCTTTTATACGGCGTAATAAGGCTTCGTCCCAAGTTTCTTGAATTTCTGGCTCGATTGATTTATTGATTTGCGGCCGGCTCAAATCGGCGTATACTTTATTAAATTCATTGATAAGCATTGCCCGTCCCTTGATACCGGAAACAGCATATTTTTTGATGCTGGAGATATAATTGAGAGCAGTTTCATTGCCGGCAGCTAAAATTTGCAGCACTTCGGTTTCATAGTCAAAAGGCAGTCCGTCTTCGGCTAAGCCGCGTACGGTTAAGGCGCCGGCGGCAAGTAAAACTTCAGGTGCGGTGACATTTTTGGGGGCAGGTTCGATTGAAATAGGTTTAGTTTGGTTATTTGAAACTTCCGGTTGCGGCAATAGTGGCAAAATTTTGCTAGCCAATTGCTGCAGCTGTTCTTCAGACAAGTCGGTTGACGTTGGTTGAGAAACGCTGTTTAGCGGTTGATTTTGCCGTAAATCAGCGATTATGCTTTCTTGTTGTTTAATTTGTACTTTCAGATTGTTTATTTTGGTGTTGTAATCAGCGGCAAGCTGCGCAGCCAAATCTTCATTCAGAGTTTTAGTCAGTTCAATATTATAGGCGACAACTCCGGCACTGCAGAGTAAAATTATCAAACAAACCAGACTTGCGTAGCTGCTTTTTTTTGCCGGTTTAGTTTTATTTTCGGTTGTTGACACTGCAGCTGGATTAACTTCTTCTTTTTTTTCGATTTTAGCCATTTTCTGTATCCTTTTTCTTGACAAATTAACAGATTATATTTCATATAGTTATAACGAAAAAAAGTTTACATATCATAAACAAAAAAAATTAGTGGAATAAATAAATGATTGTCTTGGGAATTGAAAGCAGCTGCGATGATACCGGCGCCGCTGTGGTGACAGATGAAAAAGAAATTTTAGGCGAGGCTTTGCAGTCGCAGGAAGAACACAAGCGCTATGGCGGTGTGGTTCCAGAAATTGCCGCCCGCGCACATTTGGAACATGTTGATGAGATTGTCAGCGTTTGCTTGGAACGTGCGCATATTTCTTTAAATGAAGTTGATGCGATTGCCGCGTCTTCCGGCCCTGGGTTAATCGGCGGAGTGGTTGTCGGCGTGATGACAGCAAAGGCTTTGGCTTTGGCTTTGAACAAACCTTTTGTGGCGGTTAATCATTTGGAAGGTCATGCTTTGTGCGCCCGCTTAGTACACCCGATAGAATTTCCATATTTGCTGCTGCTGGTTTCTGGCGGGCATTGTCAGATTTTAGTGGTTAAAAATGTTGGCGAATATGAGCGTTTAGGCACGACCATAGATGACGCCGCCGGCGAAGCCTTTGATAAAGTAGCAAAAATGCTGGGCTTAGGATATCCAGGCGGGCCGATGATTGAAAAAATGGCGTCGATCGGCGATGATTCTCGTTTTACGTTGCCGCGTCCTTTGCTTAATTCCGGTGATTGCAATTTATCATTCTCGGGTTTAAAGACTGCTGTGCGTAAAATTATCGAATCTTATTCTCCGGACGGAGAAATTGAACACGCTATTTTGCCTAAAGAAGATGTTGCCGATATATGCGCCTGTTTTCAGATGACGGCAACCGATTGTCTGGTACGCAAGCTCGAAAAAGCTATTGCTTATTTTAAGCAAAAATATCCGACCGGACAGCATTTAGTAGTTTCCGGCGGTGTGGCTTCCAACACTTATTTGCGCGGCAAACTTAATCAATTGGCCGCAAAAAACGGGCTGGAATTTGCGGCTCCGCCAATTCGTTTTTGCACGGATAACGGCGTGATGGTGGCTTGGGCTGGGTTGGAACGTTTCCGCAAAGGCTATGTCAGCCCACTTGATTTTAAACCGCGTCCACGCTGGCCGCTAGATGAAAATGCACCTAAAGCTGCCGGTGCCGGCGGAGTTAAAGCCTAGTGCGTAAAGCGGCTGAAATTTTAGAAATTATGCGGATTTTTGAACGGGAAAATCCAAATCCGCAGTGTGAATTGCATTTCCATAATCCGTATACTTTGCTGGTGGCGGTAATGCTTTCGGCGCAGAGCACAGATAAAGGGGTGAATAAGGCGACCGAAAATCTGTTTAAAATTGCCGATACGCCGCAAAAAATGCTCGATTTGGGGATTGATAATCTCAAAAAATATATCAAAACCATCGGGCTCTATAATAACAAAGCTAAAAACATTATAGAAATGAGCCGGCAGCTGGTTGCGGATTTTGGCGGTGAAGTGCCGGCAGATAGAGATGTTTTGACTACGTTGGCCGGAGTAGGACGCAAAACCGCTAATGTGGTTATGAATGTGTGGTTCAAACAGCCGACGTTAGCTGTGGATACTCACGTTATGCGCATTTCTCACCGTTTAGATTTCAGTCAGGGCAAAACTCCGCTTGAAGTGGAAAAAGATTTGTTAAAAGTTCTGCCAAGAGATTTAATTATCAATACTAATCATTGGCTGGTGTTGTTTGGACGCTATACCTGCAAAGCACAGCGTCCGCTATGCGAAAATTGCCCGATTAATTCTTATTGCCATTGCAAAGATAAGCGTATTTAGCTACATTTTGCTCAAAGTTTGCGCAATGTCTTTAGTCATTTGGTGTACCGCCAAGTTTTCGGCTTTTACCAGAGCGGCAATGGTGTTGCCATTGACTTTTGTTTCATAGGTTGATTGACGGCGTTTTAAAACATTACCGTTGCTGTCTTGAATGTTCCACCAAACGGATAATTTAACTTTATCGCCTCGGTAAGCTTCTATTTTGTTGACTTCTATTTTGACATTGTAGGGCAAAGTTTCGGTATCATAACGCGCACTTTTTACAAATGACTTTGGTAGATAAGCAATTAAATCATTGGTTACGGTATTTTGCAAAACAGCAGGCAGCGCCTCGCCCCAGCGGCTGAATTCCAGCATATTTACTTTTTGCGATTGCGCATCGTAGGTTACCATTTGCGGACGATCGAGCAGTTCTGGAACATTGATGGTTTGCACAGCGACGCTAAGTTGTTTTTGGGATACCATTTCCAAGTTTTGGCTGTTCATCATATAAAATGACGAATCCGGAGAACGCCAGCAGCAGGCAGCGGTCAAACTCAATACACAGTAGATTAAAACTTTTTTCATTTTGGTCTCCTTTTACCTTGTAACATTGCTTCTGGATGACGTTCCAAATAGTCGGCGAGATTTTGCACAGAGCGGCTGGCTCTGGACATTTGCTCTACCATGGCATTAAAGTTATTGATAGTTTTTTCGGCCCGCGTCGCCTGACTATCCAGCAATTTATCGGTTTTTGCCGTAATATTGTACATATTATCCATAATCGGCGGCAGTTTATCATCAAGTTCTTTTAATAAATTACCCAGTTGCATCATATTTTCGCGGAAGGGAATTTCTTGCAGGTCTTTAGATATCATACCGATAGAAGAAATAACAGTTGGAATTTCCATATGTTCTCCAGTACCGCGTAAAATGGCCGGAGTGCTAGGATCCATATCAAGCTCAATCATCAGTTGGCCGGTCAAATAGTTAGCACTGATTAAGCGGGCGCGCAGACCTTTTTCAATAAGGCTATGCAAAATTTCTTTCGGCGAGGCTTCTTTGCCGTCTTTCATCTGAAAAGAACGGTTTTGCTTAAACGTGATAAAGACCGGCATTTTGAAAGTACCGTTTTGCAAATTGGTTATCAGACTGATTTTGGCTACTTGACCAACTTCAACGCCTTTAAACACTACTGAAGAACCGACATTTAAGCCTTGGATAGATTCTTCAAAATACAAAACCACGTATTGCGAATCGTCAGAGGTGAATTTTTTGCCGACATAGTGAAAGATAATGGCGGAAAATACTAAAAAACCGGTAAGAACAAAAAGTCCGACTATTTTATATGTTTTATTTTTTTGCATTTGCGTTACCTCTTGTTAAAAATTCTAAAACTTCGGAGTTTGGTGGATTTTTTAAAATATCGTGCGGGTTGCCTTTGGCTAAAATGCTTTTACTCATCGGGTCTAAAAAAATAGAATTTGTGCCAATAGCAAAAATCGATGCCAGCTCATGCGTGACAACCACGATTGTGGTACCCAAACTGCGGTTTATTTCAATAATTAAATCATCTAAATTGCGGGAGCTGATAGGGTCTAATCCGGCAGATGGCTCGTCAAAATACACAATCTCCGGATCTAGCGCCAAAGCTCGGGCTAAACCAGCGCGCTTTTTCATACCGCCGCTGATTTCTGAAGGGTAAAAATCATCAAAACCGGCCAGTCCGACAAGTGACAATTTCAGCGAGGCGAGCTCTTTAATTTCGGCGGTGGAATAGCTGGAATATTGCTGCAGAGGCAGGGCGATGTTTTCGGCCAAAGTCATGGAGCTGAACAATGCTCCGCTTTGATAAAGAATGCCTGACTTTTTACGGATTTCTTCTAACTGTGATGATGATGCTTGGGCAATGTTTGTGCCGTCGATGATAACATCTCCGCTTAGAGGAGTCAATAATCCCGTGAGGACACGCAGCATACTGCTTTTACCGCAGCCGCTGCCTCCCATAATGATAAAAATATCGCCTTTGTTGACGGTGAAATCGGCGTGCTGCTGCAATATGAAATTGCCGTATCCCATGGTTAAATCTTTTACTTCTATCATTGCGGTCATATATCAAGCTCCTGACAAATAACGGTAATGATTCCGGTGGCAACAATCATCCAAACAATAGCACAAACTACCGAACGTGTGGTGGCCAAACCGACGCTGTCAGAATTGCGGCCGCAGCTGATTCCCTGATAACAGCCGCATAGGGCAATAATAATACCAAAACACAGGCTATGAAACAAACCAACCAAAAAGTTGCCCAAATGAAATGCGTTGAAAGCATATTTCCAATATTCTTGATAAGGCAAACCAATAAGCACCACGCCGACAAAAGCTCCGCCGACCATCCCCATAAAATCTGACAGCATTGTCAAAATAGGCATGGCAATAACCAAGGCTAAAAGGCGCGGCAAAACTAAAAAGTCTATACGCGATAGCCCCATAGTTTCTAACGCGTCTAATTCTTCATTGACCTGCATGGTGCCGATTGCCGCGGCATAAGAAGAACCGGTGCGTCCGGCCATGATAATACCCACCATGATAGCGCCCATAATTCGGCACATACCAATCGTTACCAAACTGGCAATGTATATTTGTGCGCCAAATTCTTGCAGCTGCACTCCGCCGACAAAAGCTAAAATTAAGCCAACTAAAAAGCTGATTAAGGCTACAATTCCTAAAGCTTTGGGGCCACAATCTTCCAGCGCAGCCAAAAAATCGATTTTGCGCATAATGGTATTGGCGGTAAAAAGACGTCCAACTGCACCAAATGTTTGTCCGCAAAAATTCAAAACTTTCGCCGAAAGTTTTACTAAACTGATGGTTTTATAGCCGATATTTTCAATAAATCCTAGATTGTTATCATCGGTTTTTGCCGGCGAGCGGTCAACCTCAAACGCCAAACGGATTAAGTCTTGTATGTTTTGCGGCAGACTTGAAGTGTCGGTTGGGATATTTTGTTTTTTGGCTTGCTTTATGGTGTCAAATATCAAAAGTAATAGCGACGAATCCCACTTATTCAAACCGGAAGCGCTGAAATAAATACATTGTATATTTTTTTTGACGGTGCTATGAATTTTATTTAAAACCGCAGCACCGTCAAATTGCTGAAAATTACCGGAAAAACAAATTGCCAGACAATTATTATCTGTATGTAGGGCAACGTTAGGCTGCTGATTATTTGTTTTTTCCGTCATATTCATTTTCCAAAGCTTCGTAAAGTTCTTCGGTTTCAATTTCGTCAAGCGTTTCCGCCGGAACAGAGTAGTCGCCGTTAAACCAACGTCCTAAATCAATATCCGCGCATCTTTTGGAACAAAACGGAGCATATTTGTCATCACTAAACAATTTATGGCAAATCGGGCATTTATGTGTTTTGATGACATTATCCATTTTTATGGCTCCACGCGTCCAGTTCCGCTGCAGGTTGGGCATTCAACAGTGTATAAATCACGCAAAGACGGGCGGCGGCGCTGACGCAGTATTTCTACATTGCCGGCACGGCTCAAACCGAGTACTCTACTATGACATATATCATCGGCAAGCTCTTCTTCCAAGACCTCAAGCACTTTTTTCATAAAGCGGTATTCGGAAGAACCCGCAAAATCAATAATTATTTTGCCGGATAAGTTGCGCAAACGAATTTGACGGGCAATTTCTTTGGCTGCCTCAATATTCAGACTATCAATGTCGCCAACGCTGCGTTTGCCGCCGCTATCAACATCAATTGCTACAAAAGCGCGAGTTTCTTCAATATGCAAATTACCGCCATGTTTCAATTTTACGGTGCGGTTTAAGGCTTCGACAATCGCATCATCTATGCCAAATTCTTCAAAAGCTTCTTTTTGTAAAGTAACAGTTCCGGCAAAAACGGCTTCAACCTGCTCTTTTAGTTTTGGAGTATCAACCACGACTTCTTTTAGGCTATCTTTATAGCGGCGGATATATTCAAACAAAGGATTTTCTTTGTTATAAAGAACAGTCGGAGCGGTCATTGTGCGAGCTTTTTTACGTATGTTTTCATAGGCCTCGCGCAATGAGGTCATTTCTTCCAGCAATTGGTTTTCGGTGGCTTCGGTTGAAACTGTGCGTAAAATCCAGCCTTCTTGCCCTTGAGAATGTTCTTGTACAAACTTTTTGTAGGCAGCTGCTTTTTCGATATCTTCAATTTTAGATGAAGCTTCAACATCAAATTTGAACGGGCAGTAAACCAAATAAATTCCGGCCAACTGAATGTTGCGGACAACCTTAGCGCCCTTTTCAGCTCGTTTTTCTTGAGTGACTTGCACAACAACGCTTTGGCCTTCACTCATATTTGCTTCTTTAAGGGTTGGTTCATATGAATTTAAAAATGCTTCGCGTCCATCGCCGATATTTACCATAAAACCGGTGCGGTCATTGGCTAAACTGATTTTTTTGCTAATGCGTCCCAAATATACATTGCCCTCAATGGCTCTGTTTTCATTATAGATATCAATTTCCATCAAGCCGGTGTCGTCAAAAACGGCAATTCCAGAAGTTTCGTCATTACGGTCAAATATAATTTTTTCTGCTTTCATCGGATGTTCTCCCCTTTTAATAGATTTAGAGTTTCATAGAGCGGTAAGCCAATTATTCCGCTGTATGAACCTAAAATGCGGCTGACATAGGCTGCTATACAGCCATCTATGCGATATCCGCAAACACCATGCCAATCAGCGCTTTGCACATAACTTTTTATTTCTTCGGGCGTTAATTTTTTCATGGTGATTTTTGAACTTACGGTTTTTTGCGAGATTTTACCATTTTTATTTATCAAGCAAACCGAACTGATAACACGGTGAGTTTTGCCAGATAGCAAATTCATCACGTTAGTTTGTTCGTCGTCATTTTTAGCCTTATGCAAAATTTTTTTGCCCACAGCAACAATGGTGTCGCAGGCCAAAATGTTTTCATTAGGATATTCAGCGGCAATTTTTTGCGCTTTTTCTAAAGCCATGCGTCTAACATAGGGCAGCGGATCTTCATGCGGCAGACAATCTTCGCAAATATCTGCCGGAGCAATTTTTTTGGGTTCATAAGCAATTTGCCGCAACAAAGCAATGCGTTGCGGCGAACCGGAGGCTAAAATAAAATCTTTTACTTGTTCAACCATAGGGCATTAGGCCTCATCGTCATAGGTTTTTTCCATACGTTCATGGCGTTCTTGCGCTTCAATAGACAAAGTGGCTACCGGACGTGCTTCCAGTCTATCCAAACCGATAGGTTCACCGGTTTCTTCACAATAACCATATGTGCCGTCTTCTATTCTATCTAAAGCGGCGTCAATTTTGGAAATAAGTTTGCGAATGCGGTCTTTGGTGCGCAAGTCAAGAGATTTATCTGTTTCCATAGAGGCGCGGTCGATTTCATCGGGCTGATTCAAACCGCCCTGACGCAAGTCTGCCAAGGTGTCAACAGATTGTGAAACAATAGATTTTTTCCAATTTTCCAGCTTCTGGCGGAAGTATTCAAGCTGCATGTCATTCATGTATTCTTCATCTGCCGAAGGTTTGTAGTCTGGTGGTAAAACAATAGAAGCTGTCATTTACGTATCTCCTCATAAAAATTAATTTCTAAAAAAGTATCAATTTTGTATCAAAACTTCAACCATTATTCTGATTTAGTCACACAAAAGGGTTAATTAAATATCCACATAATGGAATTGCTTTTGCCGGTTTTGTTGCATTGCCCCTCGTCGTTTAAATCTTTACCAGCCAGAGCCGAACGTTTGGTTGGTAAGGCTGATATTCCTGAAGTTGTGTCAGCGTATATTGGCCAGGCCCACTGATTGCCATTGATGTCAATGCCGTATAAATCCACAATTTTGTTATTTATCCATTCTTTCATTCCTAATTCAATGCATTGTTCACGGGTTAAGCCAGTGAATGTTATTGTAAATTTGTCGTTAAGTATGCCTAATGTTGCTTCGCCGCCGAAAGCATGATAAATTTTTTTGTTGCTATCCATCTTAAAACTGCTTGGCAGTAGACGGCGGCCTATATCTGTGCCTTTTTTTATCGCGTCAACTGTATCATCGTAATTGGGATCAACGGTTGATGCTTTGACAATAACGCTGGCCAAGTCAGAAACCTGAATTGAAGCTTTGCTGAGCTTATATTGGTTGTATGAACCAGTAATAATTTTGCTGACACCGGCGATGACAGCCATTACGGCAGCCATATAGCCCATAACTTCTATCATTGAACGTCCGGATTGTGTAATCGTGTTATTCATAGCGTATCCCTTACCTTATTTATAATAAGTAGCACAAAAAACATTTTTTCTCAATAAAATTTGTAAAATGACTTTATTTTTATAACAAAATTATTATAATGCAGTCATTAGGTGCTAATGGAAGGATTATAAATGAAAAAAATTACATTTGTTTTAACATTTTTAGCAATTATCGGGATAAATGCCAAAATCTGCGCCGCCGATAGCTATAAATATACGCCGTATGTAGGGGCTGGGTATTCATTTGATAGAGCTCAAACCACAAATTTGCGTCCGGAATATAGCAGCCTCAATGTTTATGTCGGGTCTGACTATAGTAAATATTTTGGCACGGAAATGTTTTTTAAACAAAGTGCAAGCCGTAAAAACGGGCAAACGCCGCATAAATTAAAAAGTTCGGAGCGTGCGTATGGTTTGGATTTGCTAGCTTATTTGCCGCTTGATTGTGAACAAAAGTTTTCGCTTTTGGCAACAGCAGGTGTGGGAGAATATGTTTTTAAGCTGAAAAACAGCGGTTACAAACATCACAATGAACATGGCTATGGCTATCGTTTGGGCGGCGGTTTGAAATATGCGCTTGACAGTCATTGGCAGACACGTTTTATTGGCAGGTATGTCGGTTTTGATAAAGTTGACGGCATAAATCAGGCGTGGGAATATAATTTAAGTTTGGAATATCATTTTTAATAAAATAGGGGGCTCTATGTTGAAAAAAGTTATAGTCGTATTGGCTTTGGTGGTTTTAGTTGGATTTAGCTTTTCTTTGGTTTCTAAAAATCATAAGGCGGAAGATGTTAAAAACACAGCAGAGCAGGAACAAAAAATAAAACTGCCGGAAAAAGTTTTTGCTTTTGTAAAAGATTCACTGCCGGCGGAATGTTTGGAAAAAGATAAGCAGCTGTGTGCTGTGGAACAAGCAGTAAAATGCACAATTAATCCGAGTTTGGATAATTGTAAGAATCTGAATTTGCCTAAGTTTATCTTTATGCAGGATCCGGGGTTGGATAGACCTACTGAAATCAGTTATAAAATCACAAATCGCCGCGTATTGGTGAATAACAATGTCGAAATTTATACCGACAGTACTTGCAATGGCAGTTGGTTTGGGCTTTGTCAAGGAACAATTATTTATGTTTTGACAGAACCGGAAAATGCCAATGGCGAATGGTTTGTAAAAGATATTTACGCTATTGAATAGCCGTAAAAACGAGTGCGAAAAAACGCTTTTCACTTTTGTTGAAAAGCGTTTTTTTGTTATCGGATATAACAATAAACCGCTTGTTACAGCGGTTTATTTTTACATTATCTAAAATATTGATTACATTTTTTCTACTTGAGAAAACTCTAATTCAACCGGTGTGTAGCGGCCAAAAATAGAAACAGAAACTTTCAAACGGTTCTTTTCGGTATCAATATCTTCAACAATGCCAACAAAAGAGGCAAACGGACCATCAATAACGCGAATTTGCTCGCCTGTTTCGAAGTTTACATTAGTCTGTGGGCGTTCCAAACCTTCTTGAACTTGGTTCATAATTTTTTGTACTTCAGCATCGCTGATTGGCTGAGGTTTGTTGCGGCTACCCAAGAAACCACTGACACGCGGGGTGTTTTTTACGACCAACCATGTTTCGTCTGTCAATTCCATTTTTACTAAAATGTATCCAGGGAAAAATTTGTGTTCAGCATTAACTTTTGTGCCTTTGCGAATTTCTACCACATTTTCAGTAGGTACAAAAACTTCTAGGATTTTATCATCCATTTTTTTCAAAGTTGCTTGTTCTCTTAAGGATTCGGCTACTTTCTTTTCCGAACCGGAATAAACATTTACAACATACCAGCGAACAGCCATTTGTTAAACTCCTATCCTAACATCAAAATTTTATCTACGCCCCAGGCTAAAATGGCGTCCACCACAAAGAAAAACACCGTAGCGATAGCCACCAATGTCACAACCATAGCGCAAGTAGGCACTACTTCTTTTTTGGTAGGCCAGGTAACTTTTTTTACTTCCTGCTT